>CALGOL010000523.1 GCA_937960755.1 uncultured Azospirillum sp. | reverse complement strand
TCGCCGTCATGTGGCGCCGCTACGCCCAAGGCCTGCCCCCCGCCCCCTTCAGCGTGGCGGCGATAGGGTCAGCCGAAGGCCCGGCGCACCTCTAGCTGGAAGGTTTCCCGCTCCAGCCGAATACAACGCCGATAATAATCGAAGGCGGCGGCATGGGCGGGGAAATCGGCCAGACAGTTGCGGATGCGGTCGATCACCGCCTGGGCGTCTTCTTCGCCTTCACCGAATTTATAGGCTGCGGGAATGGGCAAGTCGCGGAAGAACCCCGCCGAGCCCCGCCGCCCGGAAACGACGACGCAGCCGGAAATCGCCGCTTCGCGCGGAATGCGGTCTTTGCCGGGATGTTCGCCGAAATCAATGTACAGCTTTGAGCGCCGCAGCAGGTCGCGGACCTCCTCCGGCGTCATATTCTGAATCGGCGTCCATTGCAGATCCGGCGCGAGCGCCATCAAACGCCGGACCGCCTCAGCGCCCTTTTTGGGGTTGAACAGCACCCGGTCCTCCCGAACGCCGTCCGCGGGAAGCGGCTCCAGAAATTCCGGACGGGTGTAGTCCGACAACCGCAGGCTCTCCTCGACGCCGTTTTCCCGCAAAAAGGCGTCGGCGTAGGCCGACTGGGAAAAATGCAGCAAAGGCAGACGCTTGACCCGCTCCATACCCCCCAGCAGGTTCAACAGATGCATGGCGTTATCGACGCTAAGCCACCACATGGCTTTGCGCATGCGGGTTCCCAGACGATAGAGAAAGGGCAGCGCCTCGGGAATAATCAGCAGGTTCAGCGGGTCGTCGACGATCTCCAGCGTATCGCGCGCGCCATAGACGGCGTAGGCTTCCGGCGTCTTGCCGATGATTTCGCCAAACGAAAAACGGTTGGACACCATCATGTCGCCGGGATATCCGAGAATGGCCCGGCAAGCTTCATCATTGACGTAGGCGATACGGGCGTCATGTCCCTGGGCGACCAACTCCCCGGCCAACTGATGTATCGCTTCGGGTCCGCCGGTGCGCAGTCCCGCCGGGCAGAACAGGTATATCGTGCGCCATGGGCCGGTGAGATGATCGCCGGCGAGGGCCTTGCTGATCTGGGAGTCGTTCATGTCCTTGAGTGAACCGTTTCGTTATGTCGTGGTCGGGGCGGGGTTTTTCGGCGCCACTATAGCGCATTGCATCGCCGCGGAACTGGATCAGCCGGTGCTGGTGCTGGATCGTCGCAACCATATCGGCGGCAATTCCTATTCGGAGCGCGACGCGGAGACCGGCGTCGAGACGCACCGCTATGGAACCCATCTGTTTCACACCTCCAACGCCGACGTCTGGCGTTTCGTAAAACGGTTCTCTGATTTCAACAACTATCGGCATCGGGTTTTCACCCGCTACGGCGGAAAAGTCTACACCATGCCGATCAATCTACAGACGATTAACAGTTTTTTTGGCCTTGATCTGTCGCCGTCCGAAGCCGAGCGCTTCATCGCCGAGCAGGCGGCGGCGGACGCCATGGCCGACCCGACCAATTTGGAGGAGAAAGCGGTGTCGATGATCGGCCGGCCGCTTTATGAGGCCTTCATCAAGGGCTACACCGCCAAACAATGGGAAACCGATCCGAAGAATCTGCCGCCCGACGTCATCACCCGCCTGCCGGTGCGGTTTTCCCGCAACGACTTCTATTTCTCCGACCTTTACGAAGGCCTGCCGCTGGAAGGCTATGGCGAATTGTTCCGCCGCATGCTGGATCATCCGAAAATCAAAGTGGTCTTGAACTGCGATTTCTTTTCGGCGCGCGACCAACTGCCCAAAGACGCGACGTTGATCTACACCGGCCCGATCGACCGGTATTTTGATTTCCGCTGCGGCCCGCTGGGCTGGCGCACGCTGGACTTGGAAACCGAAGTCCTCAATGAAGACGACCACCAAGGGGCGGCGGTGGTGAACTACGCCGAACAGTCGGTTCCCTACACCCGCATCCACGAATTCAAGCATCTTCACCCGGAACGCCGGCACGCGGCGGGCAAGACCGTGATTATGCGGGAATATTCCCGTTTCGCCGGCAAAGGCGACGATCCCTATTATCCGATCAACACCCCGGACGACCGCAAGACTTACGACGCCTATCGGGCGCTGGCGGAACAGGAGGTCGGCGTGTTCTTCGGCGGCCGCCTCGGCACCTACCGTTATCTCGACATGCACCAAGCGGTCGCCGCCGCGCTCCACCTGTTCGAGCGGCGGCTAAAACCAGCGGCGTAAACCGGAATTTATGGTCGCCGCCGCCATTCAACGCGGCGGCGACGACCGGCTGCGCATCCACGCCCACGGCGTCCGGCCTTCGCGAAAGCATAGCGACGCCAAACCGACGTCCGCCTCCAAGCCGTCGCTCAGCCATTCGGGCAACGGTCCCGCATAGTTGCGGGCGTGGTCAATCCGCACGATGTCATGCGTATCGGCGAAACGAGCGCACAAAGCGTCGGGGTCACGCTCCGGCAACTTTTCATGCAGTTCGACGATTACGTCCATGTCGCGCAGAGCCGGCGCCTGAAGCGGATCCAGCAGACTGAATTCCGCCCCTTCGATGTCGCAAAACAACAGCGTCCGGCGTCCGGCGAAAGCGGCGAAGTCGCCAATCTGAAACAACTCGCCAACCGACACTTGGTCGGCGACGCCGTTCGCCGCGGCCAGCGCCGCGCACTTCAATCGCGCGTCGGGCAGAATGTCATAGGCGAACACCTGGGTTTTCAACCGCCGCGCCAGTCCGACCGCGTAGTAGCCTTCAGCGCAGCCGATGTTAATCACGGCGTCGTATCCTCGCTCCGCGGCTTCGCGGATAGCGCCATGCAATTCATGCTCATAAGAACCGATGTAACGCGACAGCAAGAACGGCGTAACCACCCCGTCCGGCAAGATCAGCCCCTCAAGCGGACCGGTGTACACTGTATTCCCATGCCGCTCTATGTACTGACGAACCAATGCATAGCTGCGCATGACAAGCGCATTTAGAACTAGATTTTCAAATTTATATTGCGCGGGCTTATTGCTCTCTATCATCGCCTTGATCTGGGCGAGGGAGTGCTCAATCTGGTCTATGTTCATCGTCTCGCCTTTAATAAGCCGCCTATGGAAAGCCGCCGTCAGCTTCGCCCGTAAGCGTCTTCGATCCGCACGATATCGTCTTCGCCCAAATAAGATCCCGACTGCACTTCAATCAGATGCAGCGGCACCTTTCCCGGGTTTTCCAGGCGATGAACCGTGCCGATAGGAATGTAAATCGATTGGTTTTCATAGACCATACGCTGTTCGTCGCCGCACGTCACCAAAGCGGTGCCGGAAACCACCACCCAATGCTCGGCCCGGTGATAATGCTTTTGCAGCGACAGCCGGCGGCCGGGGGTGACGGTCAATTGCTTCACCTGGAAGCGTTCGCCGGCGTGAATTGATTGATAAGACCCCCAAGGGCGATCAACCTTGCGATGGCTCAGCGGTTCATTGCGGCCCAGCTTCTTCAGGCGTTCGACCACCAGCTTGACGTCCTGGGCCTTATCTTTGGCCGCCACCAGCACCGCGTCCGGCGTCGCCACCACCACCACGCCGTCCAATCCGACAACCGCCGTCAACTGATCTTCCGAACGAATGTAAGAGTTGCTGACCCCTTCCGCCAGAACGTCGCCGACGACAACGTTGCCGCCGATGTCCTTATCGCCAATCTCCCACAGCGACGACCAGGACCCGACATCCGTCCAGCCGATGTCGGCGGGAATCACCGCCGCCTTGTCGGTGCGCTCCATCAGCGCATAGTCGATGGAGATGGAGGGCGCCGCGGCGAAGGCGTCCGGATCGAGGCGCAAAAACTCCAGGTCGGCGCAACCGACCGCCAACGCCTTGCGGCAGGCGGCGACCACCGCGGGCTCATACTCCTCCAACGCCTCCAGCATGCGCGCCGCGGGAAACAGGAACATCCCGCTATTCCAATAGAACTCGCCGCTATCCAAATACCGCTGCGCCACGTCGCGCGCCGGCTTTTCGACGAAAGCCGCGACGGCGAAGGCGTCGGTCAACCCAGCCAGCGCGTCGCCGCGACGAATGTAGCCGTAGCCGGTCTCCGGCGCGGTCGGCTGGATGCCGAAGGTGACGAAGCGCCCGGCGGCGGCGGCGGCGGCGGCGCGCTCCACCGCGGCCAGGAAGGCTTTAGAGTTTTGAATCTGATGATCGGCCGGCAGCACCAGCATCAGGCCTTCGGGGTCGCTCTCCACGATCTTCAGCGCGGCGACGGCGCAGGCGGCGGCGGTGTTGCGGCCGACCGGCTCCAGCACGATGGCGGCGGGGGGGAGCCCGATCTGGCGCATCTGTTCGGCGATGATGAAGCGATGCTCTTGGTTGCAGACCACCATCGGCGCGGCGAACCGCTCCCCGTCGCCGACGCGCAGAGCCGTATCCTGCAACATCGACCGCTCGGAACACAGGCTATGCAATTGCTTTGGATAGAGCTCCCGCGACATTGGCCACAAACGAGAGCCCGCGCCGCCGGACATAAGGACGGGAACGATCTTACCGGGCGGGTGCGTCGCAGTCATGTCGCTTTCCTAGCAAGTGGTCGAACTTAAACGTTAGGGGCGTCGCCGACGAGCGCCTTGCGGTTAGACAAACGCGGGCGCAAGGGCTTTTTCAAGCGAAAACCGTGGCTGTCCTTGAAACCCGGCCTCCGGCGCCGCCTCAACCCCCATCAAAACCGTATGGCGGCGCGGTATGGCGTCGTCCAGGAACGCCATGTATAAAACAACGGCATGAAAGCCAGCCCGCCCTTTCGCCCAGACCGGGCGCATATCCTTGACATGCTTCGTCGTCATCAGTCCGCTCAAGCGGCTGAAATCTGTCGTGGCGCCTTGATGGCGCAGCCGGCCGACGCCGACGCCCTGGGCTTGCTGGCGTTGACAGATCGGAAGAGCACACGTCTGGGCTCCAGTCACCTTGTAATCTCGT
>CALGOL010000522.1 GCA_937960755.1 uncultured Azospirillum sp. | reverse complement strand
GTTGGTGGAGGTGTCGCACGCCGTCACCGCCCGCACCGACCGTTTCGCCTTTTGCGAAAACTATGTCGGGCTGGAAGTGATTCCCCACGCCGGCGCGGTGATCGGCTTTGACGGCGACGACGCGGTGACCACGCCGTATGATAACTGCGTGCTGGTGATGCCGACGCGGCACGTCCAACCTGGCCAAACCGCGGTGCGGTTCGGCCGGATCGTTCCGTGGTGACGTGACGCCGGTTCTCCGACGACCAAACTCTACAGTGAACCGGCGAAGCCCGCGCGGCGCTTGAGCGAAACCGGCTTCGCATGAAATGACCGACAGGTCATTTCATCGGCGGGACGGTATGAAAACCGCGTCAGGCGCTTTTGGCGTCGAGCGCGTAGCCGGCCGAGCGCACGGTGCGGATCAAATCCGACTCGGTTTCATCATTCAGCGCCTTGCGCAGCCGGCGAATATGAACGTCCACCGTGCGCGGTTCGACGTAAACGTCGTGGCCCCAGACGATGTCAAGCAACTGCTCGCGGGAGAACACCCGCCCCGGATGCTGCATGAAATGGCGCAGCAAACGGAATTCGGTCGGCCCCAGATGCACGTCCCGACCGCCGCGCCGCACCCGGTGCGCCGCCAGATCCATCACCACGTCGCTGAATTCCAGCGTTTCGTCCGACAGGCCGGGGGAGGAGCGGCGCAGCACGGCGCGAATGCGCGCCACCATTTCAGTGGGCGAAAACGGCTTGGTGATGTAGTCGTCGGCGCCGGAGTTCAGCCCGCGCACCCGGTCGGCTTCTTCGCCGCGCGCCGTCAGCATAATCACCGGAATGTCGCGGGTCTTGGGGTTGCGGCGCAACTGCCGGCAAACCTCCAGCCCTGACATCAGCGGCAGCATCCAATCCAGCAACATCAAGTTGGGCGACTGTTCGCCGGCCAACAGCAACGCTTCCTCGCCGTCGCCGGCGGCGATGACGCGAAAGCCTTCCTTCTCCAGATTGTAACGCAACAGCGTGACGATGTCGGTTTCGTCTTCGACAATTAAAATCAACGGCTTAACGGCGGCGGTCATATCAGGGTTCTCCGCGGCGCTCCGACGCGCCGTCCGTATCGGCGGGCATGTCCGGCGAAACCACCGCATAGCTGGAGGAGTCGTTCTTGGGGCGCACCTTGTTCATCGGCTCGCCCACCACCAGGAAATGAATGGTTTCGGCGATGTTGGTGGCGTGGTCGCCAATACGCTCCAGGTTCTTCGCCATAAACAGCAGGTGGGTGCAGGGGGTGATGTTGCGCGGGTCTTCCATCATGTAGGTGAGGACTTCGCGGAACAGCGAGGTGTAGAGGTCGTCAAGCTCCTCGTCGCGCGCCCAGGCGGACAAGGCCTTCTCGACGTCGCGCTCGATGTAGGCGTCGAGCACGTCCTTGACGACTTCCTCCACCATGCGGCCCATGCGGGGAATGGCGGCGGCGGGCTTGGCGACCGGCGATTGGGCCAGCGCCAACGAACGCTTGGCGATATTGGCGGCGTAGTCGCCGACCCGCTCCAGATCGGAGGCGATCTTGAGCGCCGAGACGATTTCCCGCAGGTCGAGCGCCATCGGCTGACGCAACGCCAATAGACGCACCGCCTCTTGGTCGATGCTGCGTTCGTACTCGTCGAGACGTTGGTCGTTCTGCATCACCTGCGCGGCGAGTTGCACGTCGCGCTTCGCCACCGCTTTGACGGCGGCGGCGATCTGGGCTTCCGCCACGCCGCCCATCTGAGTCACCAGATTGGACAAGCGGTGCAATTCTTGCGCGAACGCGCGCACAATATGTTCGCTGGCCATGTCACCAACTCCAGGTAAAGACCGGCGCCCTCTAAAGGGCGCCGGTCGAAGCGAAGCGGAAGATAAGATCAGCCGTAGCGGCCGGTGATGTAGCCCTGGGTGCGTTCGTCGCGCGGGTTGGTGAAGATTTCTTCGGTGTCGTCGCATTCCACCATTTCACCCAGATGGAAGAACGCGGTCTTCTGCGACACGCGCGCCGCCTGCTGCATGTTATGGGTGACGATGACGATGGTGTAGTTCTCGCGCAGCTCGTCGATCAGCTCTTCGATATGCGCGGTGGCGATGGGATCGAGCGCCGAGCACGGCTCGTCCATCAAGATCACTTCCGGGCTGACGGCGATGGCCCGCGCGATGCACAGGCGCTGCTGCTGACCGCCCGAGAGGCCGGTGCCGGGTTCGCGCAGACGATCCTTGACTTCGTTCCACAAGCCGGCGCGTTGCAGCGACTTCTCGACGATCTCGTCCATTTCGTCCTTATGGGACGCCATGCCGTGGATCTTCGGGCCGTAGGAAATGTTGTCGTAGATCGACTTGGGGAACGGATTGGGCTTCTGGAACACCATGCCGACGCGGGCGCGCAACTGCACGGTGTCGATGTTGTGGCCGTAGACGTCTTCGCCGTCCAGGGTCAACAAACCTTCCACCCGACAATGCTCGATGGTGTCGTTCATCCGGTTGAGGCAGCGCAGGAAGGTGGACTTGCCGCAACCCGACGGGCCGATCAGCGCCAGCACCTTGTTTTCGCCGATGTCGATGTCGATGCCCTTCAGCGCCTGCTTAGGGCCGTAGAACACCTTGACGCCGCGCGCCTGCATTTTGATCGGCGTGCCCTCGGCGTCCAACGGCAAGGGCGACTTGGCCGCGAAATTGGTCTGCACTTGCATTCTCACCACCGCCTCTCGAATTTCTTGCGAAGGAACACGGCCAAGCCGTTCATCATCACCAGGAAGCCCAGCAGCACCAAAATCGCCGCCGAGGTGCGTTCGGTGAACGCGCGTTCCGGGCTGTCCGCCCACATGTAAATCTGCACCGGCAGCAAGGTCGCCGAGTCGGTGAAGCCGCCCGGGATATCGACGATGAAGGCCACCATGCCGATCATCAGCAACGGCGCGGTTTCACCCAGCGCATGGGCCATGCCGAGAATGGTGCCGGTCAGGATGCCCGGCATCGCCAGCGGCAGCCGGTGATGCAGCACCGCTTGCAACGGCGAGGCGCCGACGCCCAGGGCCGCGTCGCGGATCGACGGCGGCACCGCCTTCAAAGCGGCGCGGGACGCGATGATGATAATCGGCAAGGTCATCAGCGCCAGCACGACGCCGCCCACCAGCGGGGCCGAGCGCGGCATGCCGAAGAAGTTCAAGAACACCGCCAGACCCAGCAGACCGTAGACGATGGACGGCACGGCGGCGAGGTTGTTGATGTTGACCTCGATAAAGTCGGTCAGCTTGTTCTTCGGCGCGAATTCTTCCAGATAGATCGCCGCCGAGACGCCGATCGGCACCGCCAGGAACATGGTCACCAGCAAGGTCAGGAACGACCCCTTGATCGACCCCCACAGACCGGCCATTTCCGGTTCGCGCGAATCGCCCCTGGTGAACAGCGTATCGTTGAATTGCAGGGCGATGTTCTTGTCGGCGGTCAGCTTATCAACGACGCGAAGCTGAATGTCGTTGACCTTGCGGTTTTCTTCCCGCGCGTCCCGCTCAATGTAGCCCTTCATCAACTGGTCCACATCGTCCGACGCCGTCACCCACAGCTTGACCTTTTGGCCGATCAGCGCCGGGTTTTCCATCACTGCGTCGGCCAACTCGTAAGCCGCGCCGGACGACAGCACGTCGTACATTTTGCGGCGGTCGGAACGGTCGGTGATGTCAGGGAACTGCGCCGCCAGCGCGTCGCGCAGCAGCTTGTTGAAGTTGCCCTGGGAAATCTTCGTCCGGTCGGTGGTGCCGACCGGCGCCACTTCCGCCGGGTCGATGGTGGCTTCGATCTGAATGCGGGTCTGCCAGAAAGCGGTGTAGCCTTGCCCGATGATGGTGCTGAGCAGCACCACCAGCATGACGGCGGCGATACCGATGGAGGCGTAGCCGGCGATCTTGAAGTTTCGTTCAGCAGCGTAGCGTTGGCGCAACCGGGCGGCGAAAGCATCGCCCTGGTAATACGACTTGGAGGCCGAGGAGCCCACGGACCGCGTCCCCGTTTCGACGAGATCAGTCATACTTTTCCCGATACTTCTGGACCACCCGCAAGGCGATCATGTTGAGGGCCAAGGTGACGACGAACAGCACCAGACCCAAGCCGAAAGCCGACAGCGTCTTCGGGCTGTCGAACTCCTGGTCGCCCACCAGCAAGGTGGCGATCTGGGTGGTGACGGTGGTCACAGCCTCCAGCGGGTTGGCGGTCAGATTGCCGGCCAGACCCGCGGCCATGGTGACGATCATGGTTTCGCCGATGGCCCGCGACACCGCCAGCATGACGGCGGCGACGATGCCCGGCAAAGCCGCCGGCAGCACCACTTGGCGGATGGTTTCCGACTTGGTGGCGCCCAGGCCGTAAGAACCGTCGCGCAGCGACTGCGGCACCGCGTTGATGACGTCGTCCGACAGCGAGGAGACGAAGGGGATAATCATCACCCCCATCACCAGACCGGCGGCGAGCGCCGATTCCGACGACACGCTGAGGCCGATGGATTCGCCCAGACCGCGCACGAAAGGCGCCATGGTCAGCGCGGCGAAGAAGCCGTAAACCACGGTGGGGATGCCGGCGAGGATTTCCAGGATCGGCTTGACCCAGTTGCGCAGCTTGGGATCGGCGTATTCCGACATGAACACCGCCGCCATCAGGCCCACTGGCACCGCCACCAGCATGGCGATGAAGGTGATGAGCAGCGTGCCGGCGAACAGCGGCACCGCGCCGAACGACCCCGACGAGCCCACCTGATCGGCGCGCATCGCGGTCTGCGGCGACCAGTGCAGCCCGAACAGGAAGTCGATCGGCGAAATCTTGGCGAAGAACTGCATCGCCTCGAACACCAGCGAGAACACGATGCCGAAGGTGGTCAGGATCGCCACCATGGCGCAGGCGATGAGCGCCCAATTGACCACCTGCTCCACCCGGTTGCGGGCCCGCAAGGCCGAGGTGATGCGATTGCGGGCGTAGACCAGACCGGCCACCGCGAGCGACGCGCCGATGGCCAGAACCATCCAGTCGCCCAGGCTGCGCAGGTCGTTATAGTGCTGCGCCGCGGCGACAACCGCCGGATCGCTGTCGCGGCCTGGGTTGACGCCTTGCGCGATATTGAGAATGTCGGCCTTCAGCAGGCCCAAAGTCGAAATGTCGCCGCCGGACAGACGCTCGGGCAGCGACGCCAAAGCCATCTGCAGCACCAGCCAGTTTTCCGTCATGCTCCAGAGGGCGAACAGCGCAAAGGCCGGCAGACCCGCCCACAAGGCGACGTAAAGTCCGTGATAAGCCGGCACGGAGTGAAGTTGGACGATCCGCCCCCCCACGGCGCGGACGGCTCTCGACCGGCCAAGGTGGTATCCCGCCACCGTTAGCGCGATCAGCACTATCAATAGAACCGTGAGTTGCATGGCGATCCTGTCGGAAAGCGAATTAACTTAAATTCGAAGGATATCCGCCGGAAAAACGGCGGCCCGTCGCCGGACCGCCGCTTAACCCGCAAAACTTACAACTTGACCGGGGTCAGGTTGATCGCCGAGGCGCGGGTCGCGTCGCGTTCCGCCTTCGGCAGCGAGATCAGACCCTTGTCGGCCAGATAGCCGTCTTCGCCCATGGCGCGTTCCGAGGTGTATTCGGCGATGAATTCGCGAATGCCCGGAATGACGCCGGCGTGGGCGTTCTTGATGTAGACGTAGAGCGAACGGGCCACCGGATACTTGCCGGAAGCGATGTCCTTATACTCCGGGGCGACGCCGTCGATCTTGGCGGCCTGGAGCTTGTCCTTGTTCTGATCGAGGAAGCTGTAGCCGAACACGCCGAAGGCGTTCGGGTTGGCGACCAGCTTCTGGACGATCAGGTTGTCGTTTTCGCCGGCTTCGACGAAGGCGCCGTCTTCACGGATCGCCATGCAAGCCTTGGCGCGAGCCTTGTCGTCCGGCAGGGCGGCCTTGACTTCGGCGACCTTGTGGCAGCCGCCTTCCATCGCCAGTTCGTTGAAGGCGTCGCGGGTGCCGGAGGTCGGCGGCGGGCCCATGACTTCGATTTCAGTCGCCGGCAGCGACGGGTCGATATCCGACCACTTTTGATAGGGGTTGGCGACCATCTTGCCGTCGACCGGCACTTCCTTGGCCAGCGCCTTCCAGACCTGAGCCAGCGTCAGATCGACGTGCTTGGCCTTCTTGGAATTGGCGATGACGATGCCGTCAAAGCCGATCTTCAGTTCGGTGATTTCGGTCACGCCGTTCTTGGCGCAGGATTCGACTTCCGACGCCTTGATGCGACGCGAAGCGTTGGCGATGTCGGCGTGCTGCGGGCCGACGCCGCCGCAAAACAGCTTCAGACCGCCGCCGGTGCCGGTGGATTCCACGACCGGGGTCTTGAACTGACCGCCCTTGCCGAAGGCTTCCGCCGCCGCAGTGGTGAACGGAAACACCGTGGACGAACCGACGGCGCGGATCTGATCGCGGGCCTGGGCGTTGGCGGCGCCGGCGGCGCCGACCAAAGCGACGGCGGCGGCGGCGGCGGCGAGAGCAAGCTTGTGCGTCACGGGGGAAACCCTCCTAAAATTGTCTCAAGGCGGCCAAGGGCGCGCACAGCCGAAAAAGCCGCCGCGCGGATTAAGGACGATCAGCCGCCTTCCGGGGCGGACCTTACCTGCGCGTGAGCGACTTAAATATGACGCGAACATTACAGTTTAATGACGCCCACCCCAGAAACCGGGCGGCGATTTCGCCGGGCCGCCATGCGGACGGCGGCGCCTATCGCATCGCAATATACTGTGTCCGAAAGGTCGGCGGATTCAGGCCGAAGCTTTCAAAACATGACAAAATGCGTCAGGAGGCCTCGCCGCCGCCGGCCAGCGGAAAATAAACCGTGAAGGTGGAGCCCTCGCCCGGAACGCTTTCAATCGTCAGCCGGCCGCGGTGGCGGTTCATAATGTGCTTGACGATGGCCAGCCCCAGCCCGGTGCCGCCCAACGCGCGGGAGCGCGCGGCGTCCACCCGATAAAAGCGCTCGGTCAGTCGCGGCAGATGGGTGCGCGGAATGCCGTCGCAGATCGGAAGAGCGTCGTGTAGGGAAAGAGTGTAGATCTCGGTGG
>CALGOL010000521.1 GCA_937960755.1 uncultured Azospirillum sp. | reverse complement strand
GGCTTATGGCGCCGGCATGCAGGCGCTGATGGACGAGGGCGGCTGGACCGACGACGCCGATCTGGCGGCGGCCTATCTGACGTGGGGCGGCTGGGCCTACGGCGGCGGCCGCGAGGGCATAGCGGCGCAAGACCAGTTGCGCCGCCGGCTGGCCGCGACGCAAGCCGTGCTGCACAACCAGGACAACCGCGAGCACGACATCCTCGACAGCGACGATTACTACCAGTTCGCCGGCGGCATGGCGGCGGCGGTGCGGGCGTTTTCCGGCGGTCGCCAGCCGGCGATTTACCTCAACGACCATTCCCGCCCGGAAAGCCCCAAGGCGCGCACGCTGCAAGAGGAAATCGGCCGCGTCGTGCGGGCGCGGGCGGTCAATCCCAAATGGCTCGACGGCGTCATGCGCCACGGCCACAAGGGCGCGTTCGAGATCGCCGCGACGGTGGATTACCTCTACGGTTTCGCCGCCACGGCGCGCTGCGTCGCCGATCACCATTTCGACGCGGTCTATGCGGCCTATCTGGCGGACGACCGGGTGCGCGACTTCATGGCGCGGGTCAACCCGGCGGCCTTGAAGGAGACCGCCGCCAAGCTGCGCGACGCCGTCGCCCGCGGCTTGTGGCGGCCGAAATCCAACTCGGCGCATGCGCTGTTGGAAGAACTTGTCAACAACGCCCATGAAGACCACGCCAGGGAGGGAACCGCGGCATGACGACGGATGAGAACATGACCGAGGATGAAATCAACGCTCGTCACGCCGAGAAGATGGCGAAGAAGAAAGCGGCGCGCGACCGCATCGCCGCCGGCAAGACCATCGAAAAGGGCTTGCTGATCGTCCATACCGGCAAGGGCAAAGGCAAATCCTCCGCCGCTTTCGGCATGGTGCTGCGCGCTGTCGGCCACGGCATGAAGACGGTGGTGGTGCAGTTCGTCAAAGGCAGCCGCGACACCGGCGAACGCCGGGTGTTGGAGCGCTTTCCCGAACTGGTGACCTTCCACGCCTTCGGCGAAGGCTTCACCTGGGAAACCCAGGACCGCGCCGCCGACATCGCCGCCGCGAGCCGCGCTTGGGATATCGCCAAGGCGGCCTTGGCTGATCCCGACGTGCGCATGGTGCTGCTGGACGAGCTTAACATCGTGCTGCGTTACGGCTATCTGCCGCTGGAAGAGGTGCTGACGGCGCTGGCCGCCCGCCCGGCCGATCAACACGCCGTCGTCACCGGCCGCAACGCCGCCGACGAATTGCTGGCGGCGGCCGATCTGGCGACCGAAATGACCATGCTGAAGCATCCGTTCCGCGACGGCGTCAAGGCGCAGCCGGGCGTCGAATTTTAATCGCCAAGCGGGTAAAGAGGGGGACCGTCTTTTCATCCCCCCTTGTCGCCGGAGCTCCACCCTTATGGCCAAGACGACGCGGGCCACCCAGGCCCTCGACCGCGCCAAAATCGCTTACGAGGTGTTCACCTACGATTACGACGCCGGGGCGGCGCGCATCGGCGAGCACGCCGCCGCCTGCCTTGGCGTCCCGGCGGCGCAGGTGTTGAAAAGCTTGATGATGGTGGTGGACGGCCGTGCGGTGTGCGTGCTGGTCCCCAGCGACCGGCAGGCGTCGCTGAAACGGGTCGCCGCCGCCATGAAGGGCAAGAGTGCGGAAATGATGCGCCCGGCCGACGCCGAGCGCGTCACCGGCTATCTGGTGGGCGGCGTCAGCCCGTTCGGCCAAAAGCGCCGCCACCCCGCGCTCGTCGACGCCTCGGCCATGGCTTTTGACCAAGTGTTCCTCAACGGCGGCGGGCGCGGCGTGCAGGTGCGCCTTTCCCCGAAAGACCTTGTCGCCGGGCTGGAGGCGTTGGTGGCGGAGATTACGGCGGAGTAACGCCGGCAGTCATGCTATGCGGCGCCAGCGTTACAGCCCATCAATTCTAATAGCCGCGCCAGCAATCCGTCTGCCCGACCGCGTTTGTTTCCGGCTCGCCGGGGAACAACATGACGTGAGTCGGATAGCTGCCGCCGGCCGAGCCGGACAGCGTCGTGACCCTCGTCTTCGCAGCGGTGGTCAAGGTGGTTGTCGCCTGCACCCACGCGCACGACCATTCAGATGTGCCCGGCGGGGTTGGTTTCAGCATAAAGTAAATGTAATAGCATCCCGCATCCAGATCGACGACCCTAGGAAGCTTGCTGGTCCAATAGCCCGCAGGGGAGGGGCCTGTAAAATAGTTATTCGCCTTAATAATAGGCGTTCCAGCTTCGTTCAAAATAAGAACTGCGCTTTCAACATATTCTGTCAGTGGAACAAGAGAAATATTCTGCGCCTTGCTTTTCAAACACATTTTTATCCCAGTAAAGGGGGTTTTTGATTCGCTTAAAGATAGGATAGGGATTTCATTCGCGCTTGCCGGCGTCGTAATGAAAGCCGTAAAAGTCGAGAAAGCGATCATGGCGGCGGACAGCAATTTTTTCATCATTTTGTTCTCCGATGGGTTTGATGCTGGCGGTCCAAGGCTTCAAAGCCCGCTCGGGCAGGTGTTGGTGAAAACCGGCGTACTGCTTGAGACGTTTGGAATTAATGCGGCGAGGGAGATCGCCCTGGCGCCGATAAGACCTGTGACCGTGGTTGAAGCTTTATGATTAAGATTCTTTAAGCCGTTAGAAACGTTCATTCGGGCGCAGACCCAATAAAAAGAAGTGTTTGGCGGGGTTGATTTGTTCATAAAATGAAAAGTATAACACCCTTTATCAAGCGTCACATTCTGCGGTAGTTTACTTGTCCAGTAGCCCCCAGTTGTCTTGTCTTTATAGTGAGTGTTTGATTTAACAACGGCTTTTCCATCTTTTTTATCAATGATGACAACCCCCATTTCGACCAAATCAAAATTTGGTATAAGCGCTATGTCGTGAGTTTTATCGTCAAAACAAAGTTCGACGCCGGTAGCTTTCAATGGGTAGTCGCTGCTGGCGCCGTATGCGGCGCCAACGCTCCAGATCGACGACGCGGCGAGCAGTCCAGCAGTTAGTATGGCGGACAGCGGTTTGTGCTTCATTTTTATCCTCCAAGAATTTCCATCGGCGACGTTGCAAAAAAAGCGGTATTAAAAACCGCGCGGGCAGTCGCCAGTATTTAAGGGCTTTTTGTTCGGGTAGTACGGCAACAGGGCGGCGCCGGAAATGACGCCGGCTCCGATGTATCCAGAAACTGTGGTGTATTTAATTTCCTTTTCAGGCTGCACCGGCCCATCACTGGCCGACGGCGCGGCGCACGACCATTCAACGCCGGTTGTCGGCGGGGAATTTTTAATCATAAAGAAGAAGGTGTAGCACCCGGCGTCGAGATTGACGTTACGCGGCAGCGCGCTGGTCCAGTAGGACCCAACGACTTTTTCGCCATAAGACGAGTTCGCCTTGACGACATCGACGCCCTGCTCGCTGCGAATGACGATAGCGGTTTCGACAAAGCCAACTTGCGGCAGCAGGGCGGCGCCCATCACCTTGTCGGCGAAGCATAGCTTTAAGCCGTAGGTCGGCGCCGCCGCGCCTTCTTGAGCTAAAGCCGGAACCGCGGACGCCAGCAAGGCCGCGGCGGCGATGGCGGGTAACGATGTTTTTTTCATTGCGATCTCCGATGAATTTATGTCGCACGTCGACAAATCACCGCCGTTGTCAGAGTCTGGCGACCTGACGTGTAATCAGCGATATAAGTAAATATGCCGCATTGCACCTTAGATTACTGTACTGCACAGCATTTTTGTTCGGATGTGTGGCAAATTATATTGATGAAGAGAAATTACACAACAACTAATTTGTATAAACTTAATTATAAATATAAATACACATGTATGCGCATATAGTAATATATATGCATTTATCGGCGCATACGGCGCGCCAAAATACTGGAATTCAATTCTTCACATCGGCGCGCAGGTGAAACGACCCTGCCGATCATTTCACGGGCCGATCATTTCACGGGCCGATCATTTCACGGGCCGACGGCGCTGTTCAAACGCCGCGCCGGCGGAGGTTGGCGAAAAAAAGCCGCCCCCTCTGGTCGAAGGGGCGGCTTTTGCAAACGCCGGCTAAAAAATTCGGCGATCGCCGATTAATAGCGGTAATGGTCCGGCTTATAGGGGCCTTCCACCGGCACGCTGATATAGGCGGCCTGCTTTTCGGTCAGCGTGGTCAGCTTGACGCCGATCTTGTCCAGATGCAGGCGGGCGACCTTTTCATCCAGGTGCTTGGGCAGCACATAGACGTTGCGGTCGTACTTGTCGGCGTTGTTCCACAGCTCGATCTGCGCCAGCACCTGATTGGTGAACGACGCGCTCATCACGAAGCTGGGGTGGCCGGTGGCGCAGCCCAGATTGACCAGGCGGCCCTTGGCCAGCACGATCAGGCGCTTGCCATCGGGGAACACCACTTCGTCAACCTGCGGCTTGACCTCATCCCAAACGAAATTCTTCAGGCTGTCGATCTGAATTTCGCTGTCGAAGTGGCCGATGTTGCAGACGATGGCGCGATCCTTCATTTCACGCATGTGCTCCAGCGTGATGACGTCGATGTTGCCGGTGGTGGTGACGAAGATGTCGCCCAAGGGGGCGGCGTCTTCCATGGTGGTCACTTGATAGCCTTCCATCGCCGCTTGCAGGGCGTTGATCGGGTCGATTTCGGTGACCATGACGCGGGCGCCCTGGCTGCGCAGGCTGGCGGCCGACCCCTTGCCGACGTCGCCGTAACCGCACACCACCGCGACCTTGCCCGCGACCATGACGTCGGTGGCGCGCTTGATGCCGTCCACCAGCGATTCGCGGCAGCCGTACAGGTTGTCGAACTTCGACTTGGTGACGCTGTCGTTAACGTTGATCGCCGGGACCAACAGCTTGCCTTCCTTGACCATTTCATACAGGCGATGCACGCCCGTGGTGGTCTCTTCCGACAGGCCGCGAACGTCCTTCAGCATTTCCGGGTACTTTTCATGCATGATCTGGGTGACGTCGCCGCCATCGTCCAGGATCATGTTCGGGGTCCAGCCGGCAAAGGGGCCTTCAGCCGGACCGCGCAGGGTCTGTTCGATGCACCACCAGAATTCTTCTTCCGTCTCGCCCTTCCAAGCGAAAACCGGCACGCCGGCGGCGGCGATGGCGGCGGCGGCGTGATCCTGGGTCGAGAAGATGTTGCACGACGACCAGCGCACCGACGCGCCCAGGGCGATCAGGGTTTCGATCAGCACCGCGGTCTGAATGGTCATGTGCAGGCAGCCGACGATGCGCGCGCCCTTCAGCGGCTGGCTGGCGCCGTATTCCGCCCGCAGCGCCATCAGACCGGGCATTTCGGTCTCGGCGATGATGATTTCCTTGCGACCCCAGCCGGCCAGGCTGATGTCGGCGACTTTGTAGTCGGTGAAGGCGGCGGCGGACATGCGAAAGCTCCATTGCGCGCGAGGGTTGGCGACCAATGGATGACGCCTTAGCAGTCCGCCGCCGGACATGCAAGCATAAAGATATCTTTATGTCTGCATGACAAATCTGCGACTCAGCGCACGGCGCGCACTTCGTGAACTTCCGGGATATAGTGGCGCAGCATGTTTTCAATGCCCGACTTCAGGGTCGCGGTCGACGACGGGCAGCCGGAGCACGAGCCGCGCATCGAGACGTACACCACGCCGTTCTCGAAACCGTGGAAGGTGATGTCGCCGCCGTCCTGCGCCACCGCCGGGCGAACCCGGGTGTCGAGCAGTTCTTTGATCTGCGCCACGACTTCCGATTCTTCGTCGCCGGCCGCGTGGCCGTCGCCCAAATCCCCGGTTAAAACCGGGCGGCCGGAGGTGAAATGCTCCATGATCGCGCCGAGGATCATCGGCTTCAGCATGAACCAGTCGCGGCCGTCGGCCTTGGTGATGGTGACGAAATCATAGCCCAGGTAAACCCCGGTCACGCCTTCCACCAAAAACAGGCGCTCGGCCAGCGGCGAACGCTCGGCGGCGCTGGCGGCGTCGGGGAAATCGGCCGTGCCCGCCGGCAAGACCTCGCAGCCGGGTAGGAATTTCAGAGTCGCGGGATTGGGGGTCTGCTCGGTCTGGATAAACATCGGAAGAGTCCATAATGTGCAGTCGCGTGCGCCAGTCGTCAAAAACAGGCGGCCGGCGCGGGCGCGTCGGATGTCCTACAAACTTGGGCGGAAACGCTGCGGGAATCAAGCGCGGGCGGAAAAGATGGAAAGCGGGACGGCGGGCGGGATGGCGGCCGAGATGGCGAACACGGACGAAAGGCGGGCGGCGCTGATCGAATGGCTGCTCACGGAAGGGCGCCGCGCGTCGACCGTCACCGAACTGATGGAAGGGCTGGCGGCGCGTTTAATCGCCGACGGGCTGCCGCTGTGGCGGATGTTTTTCGGTTTGCCGGTGCTGCATCCTTTGGTGCGTTTCCTCAATGTTTATTGGCGGGCGGACGAAGGGGAGGTGCGCATCGTTCGCCGCGCCCACGGCTCGGAGCGCGACCAGCGCTACATCGGCAGCCCGGTCGCGGCGATCCTCGATCAAGACGCCGACGCGCTGCGCTTTCGCATCGAGCGCATGGAAGGCGACTTGCCCCATCAGGTGTTGGAGGAGCTGCGCGCTGACGGCGGAACGGATTACGTCATCATGGCCTTGCGCTTTGACGCCGCCCGCGTCGGGGTGACGTCGATGGCGACGCGGCGGGCGGGGGGCTTTTCCGCCGCCGACTTGGCGCTGGTGGACGGCGTGCGCCATGCGCTGACCGCGGTTCTGGAGCGGCTGATTTTGATGAAGCTGGCGGCGACGGTGGTGGAAACCTACGTCGGCGCCCGCGCTGGCGCGCGGGTGCTGTCGGGGGAAATCCGCCGCGGCTCGTTGGAAACCGTGCGCGCCGTGCTGTGGTACTGCGATTTGCGCGGCTTCACCGCCTTGTCCGACCGTTTGGCCCCGGCGGACCTGATCGCGCTGCTTAACGGCTATTTTGAGATTATCGGCGGCGCCGTCGAAGCCCACGGCGGCGAAGTGCTGAAGTTTATCGGCGACGCGGCGCTGGCGGTGTTTCCCGTCGCGCCGGAGGAGGGCGAAGCCGCCGCGGATGTTTGCGCCGCGGATGTTTG
>CALGOL010000520.1 GCA_937960755.1 uncultured Azospirillum sp. | reverse complement strand
TAGGCTTCGCGGCCCGGCGGGCGGCGCAGCAGCAGCGACATCTGACGATAAGCGACCGCCTGCTTCGACAGATCGTCATAAACGATCAGGGCGTGCATGCCGTTGTCGCGGAAGAATTCGCCCATGGCGCAGCCGGTGTAGGGCGCCAGGAACTGCAGCGGGGCCGGCTCGGAAGCGGTGGCGGCGACGACGATGGAGTATTCCATCGCGCCGGCGTCTTCCAGCTGCTTCACGATCTGCGCGACGGTGGAGCGCTTCTGACCCACGGCGACGTAGATGCAGTAGAGCTTCTTCGACTCGTCGTCGCCCTGGTTGATCGGCTTCTGGTTGATGAAGGCGTCGATGGCGACGGCGGTCTTGCCGGTCTGACGGTCGCCGATGATGAGTTCGCGCTGACCGCGCCCGATCGGAACCAGGCTGTCGATGGCCTTCAGGCCGGTCTGCATCGGCTCGTGCACCGACTTGCGCGGAATGATGCCGGGGGCCTTCACTTCGACGCGGGTGCGGACGACGTCCACCAGCGGACCCTTGCCGTCGATCGGGTTGCCCAGACCATCGACCACGCGGCCCAGCAGGCCGCGGCCGACCGGAACGTCGACGATGGTGCCGGTGCGCTTGACGAGGTCGCCTTCCTTAATGTCGCGGTCGTTGCCGAAGATCACGACGCCGACGTTGTCGGTTTCCAGGTTCAGCGCCATGCCCTTGATGCCGCCGGGGAATTCGACCATTTCACCGGCGCGGACATTGTCCAGGCCGTGAACGCGCGCGACGCCGTCGCCGACCGACAGAACCTGACCGACCTCGGCGACGTCCGCCTCGGTCCCGAAATTCGCGATCTGCTGCTTGAGGATCGCAGAGATTTCTGCGGCGCGGATATCCATCAGACTGTTCCCCCTGAGGCCTTCATGGCGAGTTGCAACTTGTCCAGCTTCGTGCGCACGGAAGTGTCGATCATGCGCGAGCCGTAACGAACGATCATGCCGCCCATCAACGCCGGGTCAACCCAAACATCAAGGGCGACCTGCTTGCCGACGGCGGCGCGCAGCGCGTCGCTCACGGCGGCGAGCTGCTCGTCGCTGAGCGGACGGGCGACGGTCACCTTGGCGGTGGATTCGCCGCGGCGCTTGGCGAGCAGCGCCAAGTAACCGTCAATCATGCTCTTCAACAGGAAAAGACGGCGATTCGCCGCCGCCAGCCCGATGAAGCGCTTGGTCAGGTCGGAAAGGCCCAAGGCCTCCCCCGCCGCCGCCATCGCGCGCCCCTGATCGGCGCGACTGATGATCGGCGAGCCGACGAGGCGACGCAGATCGGCGCTTTCCGCCAGAAGGGTCTTGAGCGTGGTCAGGTCGCCAGCGACCGCGTCCAACGCTTTGTTTTCGTCCGCCAGCTCAAACAGCGCCGATGAATATCGCGCCGCAAGCTCGGAAACGCCTGTGCCTTCGGATGCCACCTGGTCCCTCGACGTCATTTCCGCAAGAAAACTGAACTTAGCGACTGCAAGAAGTCGTGAACAACCCGCCAATCGCCAAGGAGCCGACGCGAAGCGAACCCGCCCGCGAAAGCGTGGGGTCAATAACACAAGCCAACGGGACGCGCAACGGGGGGAAGGGAAGAAACGTGCGGCGATTTGGTGCAAGCGCGAAAAAAGGTCAAGTGGTCATACCGCGAAAAGGAAAAAAAAGCCGGTCCGGGCGGCGCGAGGCCGCCATGCGCGGGACAAGGACGCCCAAAAATTAAGTCAAACGGCGATGCGGCGATGCGGCGCCGCTTTGGTTTACCAGCCGTCGACTGCCCGGCGCCAAACCGACAGCGCAAATCAAACCGCTTCCGCTGGCAAGTGAAGCGCCCAAGGCCAGGGATTAACTCCGTCGCGCAGCCATGAAATCGTCGTCGGCCAGAAAGGCTCTTGGTAATTGACATGAAAAAGGCTGAAATGACCGATCGCCTCACGACCCAATTCCTCGGGACTGAGCGACAGGCATTTCCTTTCCGCGCCAATATAGTAGGCAAGCCCGCGGCGCAGCGCCGAAAGCGTGGCGTACTCGTCGTCGCTCGCCGCCAAGGCCAGTATCGGCGCCCGCACGGCGGCGAATCGCGCCAGCACGCCCGCTCGTTCAGCCAGCGGATAGCTGCGCTCCATCCGGGCGCGGCGAAAACTCCATTCGTAAGCGACGCCGGCCGGCAAATCTTCCAGCCAACCCAGCCGGCGCCCCGGAAAATAGCCCCACAACGCCGTCAAAGCCGGCATGGCGACGTGCCATTTGATCCAGAGTCGCGCCCGCGCGTGGGCTGCGTAGTCGCGCCAATAGGCGTACTGCGCCCCCACCGTCAGATAGCGGTCGACCCTGGGCGCCGCCGCGGCGAAGCCGGGCAAAAAGCCGCCGATGCTATGGCCGACCACCGCGACCAGCCCCGACGGATCGCGCGCCCGCGCCCAGTTCACCACGGCGTCGAAGTCCAATTCGCCCCAATCGCGCCAGCGAATGCGGCAGCCGCGCAGATTTTCCGGCCGCGAGTCGCCGACGCCGCGATAGTCCCAGGTCAGCGCCGCCAGACCATGGCCGGTCAGAAATTCGGCGTAGCGGCGGTAATAACGCGCCGCCACGCCGGTGGCGCAGTTAATGATAACCAGTCCGCGCGCCGCCCGGGTTGAAGCCGGAAGGCGCAACGTCGCCGCCAGTTGAAAGCCGTCGCGGCAGGGAATGGATATGCTTTCCACAATCATGGCGTCGCCACTTCCGGCCGCGCCGCCCGCTGCTGTGGCCATGAGCGAACATCATTCATCGCCATCCTCCCCGTTCAACACGGAAATCAGGCTATCAATTGGGCGCCAAGCCGACAAAAGACGATTTATTCACTATAGATGAGTTGCATTCATCTATTAGCAGCCGGCGGCGAAGGCCGCGGCCTGTTCAATCAGCCAGCGCTGAAAAGCCGCCAGTTCCGGCCGGGCGTCGGCGCTTTCGGCGCAGACCAGCCAGTAGGAAACCGCGGAGGCGACCGCCGGCCAACCCGCCGGAACCAGC
>CALGOL010000519.1 GCA_937960755.1 uncultured Azospirillum sp. | reverse complement strand
CGAGATTACAAGGTGACTGGAGTTCAGACGTGTGCTCTTCCGATCTTACGCCGCCGCATGGCGACGGCGGATGCGGCGGACGCCGGCTATGGCGACCCGGACTGCGTCTTTCTCACCGCCGGCACGCAGCACGGGCTGCGGCTGTGCGCCGACGCGCTGATTGCGCCGAATGCGCCGAATGCGCCGCCGGGAGCCAAGGTCTGGGTGGAGGACCCCGGCTATTTCGCCGCCCACGCCACCTTGCGCGCCGCGGGATTGACGCCGGTCGCGGTTGCTGTGGACGATGAAGGGTTGGACGTCGCGACGGGCGTACGCTTAGCCCCCAACGCGGCGGCGGCGTACGTCACCCCGTCGCACCAATTCCCCACCGGCGTCGTCCTGACCATGCGGCGGCGGCTCGCCTTGTTGGATTGGGCGGCGGACGCCGGGGCGTGGATTATCGAAGACGATTACGACAGCGAATTCCGCTTCGCCGGCCCGCCGTTGACCGCGCTGGCCGGCCTTGGGGGCGAGCGTACGCTGTACGTCGGCACCTTCTCCAAGACGCTGTTTCCCGGCTTGCGGCTGGGCTATCTGGCGGTTCCGCCCGCCGCCGTGCCGCGGCTGGCCGCCGCCAGGGCCGCCATCGACCGTTTTCCGCCGGCCTTCATGCAAGACGCGGTGGCGGACTTCATGGCGGAAGGCGGCTACGACGCCCATTTGCGCCGTTTGCGGCGGCGCTATCTGCAAGCCCGCGACGCCGTGGCCGCCGCCTTGCTGGAAAGCGCTGAAGGCGCCTTGCGCCTGCCGGTTCCGCCGCAAGGTCTGCACATGGTCGCGGCCCTACCGGCTGGATCGGCGCCAGGGGCGGCGGCGATCCGCGCCGCGGCGAACGTGGAATGCAAGCTGCTGTCGGAAACCCGGCTGGTCCCGCGTGACGGCGACGGCTTCGTGTTGGGTTTTTCCGGTCATGATCTGACGGAAATGGTCGCCGCCGCCCGCCGCCTGGGCGCGGCGGCGCGGACGCTTCACCGCGGTTAAAGTTGTTAAAGGGCGGCGGTCAGACGCCCCGCCGCCTCACTTCAACCCGCGCACCACCTGGATGTCGAGATCGCGAATTTTTTTGCGCAGCGTGTTGCGGTTCAATCCCAGCAAGGCCGCCGCTTTGATCTGATTGCCGCGGGTCGCCGACAGGCTCATGGAAATCAGCGGACGCTCAACTTCCCGCAACACCAGATCATAGAGCCCGGTCATGTCGAGATCGTCTTTCTGGCTGGCGAAGAAGTCGCGCAAATGCCGCTCCACCGCGGCGCTCAAGCCCTCGCCGCGCGGCTCCGAGGCGGCTTCCGGCGCCGGCGCCACGTCAGACAACTCAGCCTCAATCACATCGACGGTGATGACTTCCTGAGCGTACAGCGCCGCCAGCCGGCGAACCATGTTCTCCAGCTCGCGCACGTTGCCGGGCCAGCGGTAGCGCTTCAAGCGCTCCATCGCCGCGGCGTCGATGGATTTGCTGGGCAGCCCTTGGGCTTGCGCCTGATTGAGGAAGTGGCGGAACAGCAGCGGCACGTCTTCCGAGCGTTCGCGCAGTGGCGGCAAGCGGATCGGCACGACGTTGAGGCGATAGAACAAATCCTCGCGGAACAGCCCTTGGCGGATCAGCGTACGCAAATCGCGGTGGGTGGCGGCGACGATGCGCACGTCGGTCTTGATCGACGTACGGCCGCCGACGGTGGTGTACTCGCCTTCCTGCAACACCCGCAGCAGGCGGGTTTGCGCCTCCAGCGGCATGTCGCCGATCTCATCCAAAAACAGCGTGCCGCCTTGCGCCTGTTCGAACCGCCCGGTGGAGCGGGTCAGCGCCCCGGTGAACGCGCCCTTCTCATGACCGAACAGTTCCGATTCAATCAGTTCGCGCGGGATCGCCGCCATGTTGACGGCGACGAACGGCCCGCCGCGGCGCTTGCCGTAATCATGCAGCGCGCGGGCCACCAATTCCTTGCCGGTGCCGGACTCGCCGTTAATCATCACCGTCAAATCGGCGCCCATCAGCCGCGCCAGCACACGGTAGATTTCCTGCATCGCCGGGGAGCGGCCGATCAGCGGCAGCGCCTCGCTTTCCTCGTCGTCGTGCAGGTCGGGCAGCAGCTTTTCCCGGCTGGCGGCCAAGGCCCGCTCCACCACCGACACCAGCTCCTTCAGGTCGAAGGGCTTGGGCAGGTATTCAAAAGCGCCGCGCTCCGCCGCCTTGACCGCGGTCAGCAGGGTGTTTTGCGCGCTCATGACGATGACGCGCAATTCGGGCCGCAGCTTCTTGATGCGCGGGATCAGGTCGAGGCCGTTTTCGTCCGGCATCACCACGTCGGTGATGACGAGGTCGCCCTGACCGTCCGACACCCAGCGCCACAGCGTGGCGGCGTTGCCGGTGGTCATCACCTCATGCCCCAGCCGCCCCAACGCCTGGGTCAGCACGGTGCGGATGGCGCGGTCGTCGTCGGCGATCAGAATGGTGGCTGCGGTCATCGCGCCTTCCCCCCGTTCGACCTCGCGGGTTTCACGACGGGAACCGCGGCCGCCGCGGGGTGTTCGGCAAAGGACTCGTCGTACATCGGAAGCGACACCCTGAAGACTGTGCGCCGCGGCTGGCTGTCAAAGTCGATAACGCCGCCGTGGTCGCCGATGATTTTCGCAACCAATGCAAGACCCAGGCCAGTACCTTTGGCCTTGGTGGTGACGAAGGGATCGAACAGATTGATCCGCAAATCTTCCGGGATGCCTTCGCCATTATCCTGAACCGACACAACAAGCGGCAGATGCCGCCGCACGTCGCCGCCCGGCATGGCGATGCGCACGCCTTGCTGATAGGCAGTGCTCAAAATTATCTCACCATTGCCGTCAGAAACGGCTTCTGCCGCATTTTTAACCAGATTGAGGAAAACCTGGATCAATTGATCGCGGTTGCCATGCACCGCCGGCAGCGACGGATCATAGCGTTCGATGAAGCGGATATTGCGGGCGAAGCCGGTTTGCGCGACGCGGCGGACATGCTCCAGCACGCCGTGAATGTTGACCGGGCCGCGGTCGCAGGGCGGCCGGTCGGAGAACACCTCCATGCGGTTGACCAGCGCGACGATGCGGTCGGCTTCGTCGCAGATCAGCCGGGTGAGCACGCGGTCTTCCTCCGGCGCGTTCTCCTCCAGCAATTGCGCCGCGCCGCGAATGCCGGACAGCGGGTTTTTCACCTCATGCGCCAGCATCGCCGCCATGGCGGTGACCGAGCGCGCCGCGTTGCGGTGGGTGAGCGAGGCGTCGATGCGCCGCGCCAGCGTACGCTCGTGCAGCGTTATCACCAGATGGTCGGGCGGATCGCCCATATTGGCGACCTGAACCGTGACATTGTGCGGCCCGATGCGCGGCGTGTCGATGGACAAGCCTTCCTGCGCCGCGCTGCGCAGGCCGCGGCGCACCTGTTCGATCAGGCCCAAAACCGGACTGCCGGGCGGGATGAGGTCGGTGAAATCCATCCCTTCCATCATCGCCGCCGACAGGCCGAAAAACTCCTGCGCGTCGAGATTGACGAAACACACGCGGCTGGCTTCGTCGATGACGATCACCGGGTCGGGCAGCGCGTTAAGCACGGCGAAC
>CALGOL010000518.1 GCA_937960755.1 uncultured Azospirillum sp. | reverse complement strand
GACGCTCTTCCGATCTCTGATCCCCCACGAGAAGGAGCCGGAAGAACGCCAAGCGGAACAGCCGCCGTTGTCGGGAGCTGCACTCAATGAGGCGGTGTTGGCGCGTTACTACGCCGCCTTGGGGGCTCAGCGCTTTGGGTCGATCCGCGGTTTGCTGGAAGAGGCGGCGGCCGACGGCCTGCCGCGGTTGACGGCGGTCGGCGATCTGGCCGACGTGCGGGAAACCGCCCATCGTCTGGCGGGGGCCGGCAGCCATTTCGGCCTGACCGCATTTGTAGCGCTGATGCAGCGTATCGAAGACTTGGCGAAGGACGGCGAAGCCGAAGCGGCGGGGTTGGCGGGCGCGGCGGCGCCGGCGGTTTTTGCGGCGGCTTTGGCGGCGATGGACGATTGGCTGGCGGAACATGCGGCCGTCGTGGTTGCGTCGTCGTCGTCCGGCGTTTAAGCTTGTCGGCGTTCCTGACAGATCGCCGATGACGGAAACGGATGCACACCATCGCCATTGTCGACGACGATCCCATCACCCGCGAAACGCTGAAAACTTACTTCCAGGATGAAGGTTTCAACATCCTGACCGCGCGCGACGCCGAACAGTTCGCCGTGCTGCTGCAACGTCACCGCATTGATCTGGTGTTGCTGGATATTCGCTTGCCAGGCAAGGACGGACTGACGGTGACGCGGGAGCTGCGCACGCAATCCGATGTCGGAGTCATTCTCATCACCAGCCGCGACGATCAGTATGATCGGCTGATCGGGCTGGAGTTGGGGGCGGACGATTACATCGCCAAGCCGTTCGAGCCGCGGGAATTGCTGGCGCGCAGCCGGGCGTTGCTGCGCCGGGTGCGTCGACCGGTGGGCGCGCCGCCGCCGGTGATGCGTTTTCATGGCTGGGAGCTGCATTCCGACAAGCGGCGGCTGCTGTCGCCTAACGGCGAGCATGTCAAGCTGACGACGTCGGAGTTCGATTTGCTGGCGGCGTTGGCGAGCAACGCCGGGCGTGTGCTGGGGCGCGATGAGCTGCTTGATTTGACTGCGCGCGGCGACGATACGCCGTTCGACCGGGTGGTCGACCGTACGGTGCGCCGCTTGCGCCGCTTGATCGAGGCCGATCCGGCCAACCCGGCCATCATCGTCACCGTCCACGGCGCCGGCTATATGTTCGCGGCGGCGTTGGAATAGCGCGGGGCGGCGGCGAAGCCGGTTCTGTTAAAAAATCGACCGCAAGAATCGGGTGTCGTGAACACCGAATGTTCCCTATCCCTTTGTCTCCAAACCAAGGAGAACGGTTATGGGAACACTGCAAAATAAGGTTGCGATTGTCACCGGCGCATCCTCCGGCATCGGGCGCGCCGCCGCGCTGCTGTTTGCCGGCGAGGGCGCGAGCGTCGTCTTGAATGCGCGCCGCAAAACAGCCTTGGAGGACGTGGCGCGGCTTATTCATGAAAGCGGCGGACGCGCGCATGTGGTTGTCGGCGATGTGGATTCGGCGGACACGCACAGAGAACTTGTCGATGAGGCGGTTAACGTTTTCGGCGGGCTCGATATCGCGTTCAACAATGCGGGGACAGTAGGCGCCGTTAAACCTCTTGCAGAGATTTCGCCTGAGGAATGGTTTCTGACAATAACAACAAACCTGACGGCGGCGTTTCTCGGGAGCCGTCACCAGATCCCGGCGATGCTCCAGCGCGGCGGCGGCTCGATCATCTTTACCTCCAGCTTTGTCGGCACAAGCGCGGGTTTGCCTGGATTGGGCGCGTATGCGGCGGCGAAGGCGGGACTGATGGGCCTTGTTAAAGGAATAGTCGCCGACTACGGCGCGAAGAATATTCGGGCCAACGCGCTGCTTCCCGGCGGGACGGACACGGGCATGGCGGGCGATCAATCGCAGAAGGATTGGGCCGCCGGTCTTCACGCCATGAAACGTATCGCGCAGCCCGAGGAAATTGCGCAAGCTGCGCTATTTCTAGCGGGGTCGGCGTCAAGCTTTGTGACTGGCTCCGCGCTATTCGCCGATGGTGGAAATTCGGCGGTGAAGTAGGTTCGTCGCCAAAGCGGCCGTTTACGCCGATTGTGCCGAATGAAGCAATATTTTCCATAATATTAATTATCGACCAGAATCAGGCAAGTTGGGCCGGCTCTATTTTAAAGAGTATTTTTGTGCAGAGATAATGGGATATGCAATTTAAATCCCATCGCTAATATGATAATGATGATTGAAATTCGAATTTAAGGGCTTGCTCTATGTACGCGCACACGGGAGAGCAGACCAGCCGGGCTGATTGGGAGCCCTTAGCCAAACATTTGGCCGAGGTGGGGGATATGGCGGCCGGCTTCGCCGGCCATTTCGGCGCGGCGGAAATCGCCCGCGCTATGGGGGCCTTGCACGACGTCGGCAAGGCTAAAGACGAATTTCAACGTTACCTGATCGAGTCCTGCGCGAAGAAAGAGTCAAATCCGGGGGAAGCGTTAAAAAGCCCCGGCCATTCAACCGAAGGTGCTGTGATCGCGCGTGAACGTTATGGCGCGCTGCTCGGTCAAATCATGGCGTTTGGCGTCGCCGGCCACCACGCCGGGCTGGCCAACGGGGGTCGGGCGGGTGAAAATGGTCGATCTTTGCGCGACCGCTTGTTGGACCAGAAGCCTATCGCCCTACCCGCCGATTGCGATCTGGCGCCAAAACCGGCGGATGTGAAGCTGTCCGGCGCGCTGCAAGGCTTCACCAAGGAATTCTCCCTGCCCTTTTTGATTCGCATGTTGTTCTCCTGCCTGATCGACGCCGACCGGCTGGCGACGGAACGATACACGGCGAGTTTAGACGGCGCCGAGGTCGACCGCGGCCATGACGCGCCGCTGGAGGGCCTGCGGGATCGTTTAACGGCGCATCTGGCCGGCAAGAGCCAGGAGGGGCTGGTCAATCAGGCCCGCGCCCGCATTCTCAACACCGTGCGCGAGCGCGCCGTCGACCTTGATCCTGGCCTGTTTTCGCTAACCGTGCCGACCGGCGGCGGCAAAACCCTGGCGTCTCTGGCCTTCGCGCTGGATCACGCCATCAAGTACGGTTTGCGCCGCATTATT
The DNA here is from genome assembly GCA_937960755.1 of uncultured Azospirillum sp. Lineage (GTDB taxonomy): Bacteria > Pseudomonadota > Alphaproteobacteria > Azospirillales > Azospirillaceae > Azospirillum. The sequence goes on along the minus strand of CALGOL010000518.1, from coordinate 4,953 downwards.
TACGTCATCCCCTACACGTCGGTAGTGGAGCAGACCGCGCAGGTGTTTCGCGAGGCGCTCGGCGACGATGACGCGATTTTGGAGCACCACAGCGCTTTCGACGCTGAGACCTTTTTTAAGAACCATGGCCCGGCGGAGGATTTTGAAGGCGCCGACGGCGTCGCCAAACTACGGCGGGACGCGCAAAACTGGGATCGTCCGATCATCGTCACCACGGCCGTGCAGTTCTTTGAAAGCCTGTACGCGCACCGGCCGTCGAAGTGCCGCAAGCTGCACAACATCGCCAAATCGGTGGTGATTCTGGATGAGGCGCAAACTATCCCGCTGCCGGTGCTGCGCCCTTGTCTGGCCGCCATCCAAGAATTGGCGCGCGGCTATCGGACCAGCGTTGTCTTATGCACCGCCACCCAGCCGGCGGTGCGGGCGGGAGACGGCTTTACCGACGGGCTGAAGGACGTCCGCGAACTGGCCCCGGAACCGGAAAAACTGTACCGCGACTTCAAGCGCGTCGTCGTCCGCAAACATCCCGAACCGCTTGGCGACGACGATCTGGCGGCGCGGATGACCGCCGTCGATCAAGCGCTGTGCATCGTCAACACCCGTCGCCACGCTCTCGACCTATACCGATTGCTGAGCGCGGCGGCCCCGGACGGCGGCGTTTTCCACCTGTCGACCCGGATGTGCGCCGCCCATCGCTCCGCAGTGTTGGCGGAGGTCAAGGATCGCTTGGCCGCCGGACTGCCGACGCGGGTGGTTTCAACCTCCCTGGTCGAGGCGGGGGTCGATTTCGACTTCCCGCTGGTGTTGCGGGCCAGCGCCGGTCTGGAGAGCGTGGTTCAGGCGGCAGGGCGCTGCAATCGCGAAGGCAAGCGCGCCCAAGGCGAAGTGCTGGTGTTTGACCCGGCCCCCGGCGAAGGACGCAATCCCCCGGCGGAGATGGCGCAATTCGTTATAGTCGCTGAAGCGGTGATGAAGACCCACGACGACCCGATCACCCCGGCGGCGCTGACGGCGTACTTCAAAGAGCTTTATTGGGCGCGGGGCGTTGAGGAATTGGACGCCGTCATGATTGGCGAAGACAAGGGCGTATTGGAAGCGTTGAAGGAGTCGATCCCGACCAAAGGGAACGCCGATATGGCCTATCCCTTCGCCGACATCGGCGCGGCGTTCCGGCTGATTGAGGATGTTCAGGTTCCGGTGATCGTCTCCCACGACAAGGAGAAGGTGGCGGCGCTGATCGGGCGGCTGCATGGCGCCAAGCCGGGACAGACCGGCGGCGTCGCCCGTGACTTGCAACGCCATATCGTGCAATTGCCGCGCAGGGCCCGCGCCTCGCTGATCGCGAACCAAGCGGCCGTGGAGGTCTGCCCCGAGAAGTTCGGCGGTCAGTTCGTCGTGCTGACCAACGACGCGCTTTATACGCATGAGGCGGGTTTGGACTGGGCCGACCCGACGTTCCGCAATGCGACCAACGATATGTTTTAAACATCCTTTCTTGGACGAGTGGCGGAAACCTTTAATTAACCGAATCATATGCTTCATTGTCGCGATTTAATGAGTATCGCGGGAGTGAAAATGACCTACGGTGTCAAGCTCCATGTCTGGGGCGAGCGAGCCTGCTTCACGCGACCGGAAATGAAAGCAGAGCGTGTGTCATACGATGTTATTACGCCGTCGGCGGCGCGGGGCGTGTTGGAGGCGATTCACTGGAAACCCGCCATCCGGTGGGTGGTGGATGAAATCCGCCCGCTCCGCCCCGTCCGCTTTCAATCGATCCGCCGGAACGAGGTCGGGTCGGTGATCCCGCCCAAGAACGTCAAAGCGGCGATGCGCTCCGGCATGGTCCACGAGTTGTTCACCCGCGCCGACCATGACCGCCAGCAGCGCGCCGCCACCTTGTTGGTGGACGTCGGCTATGTCATCGCGGCGCATTTTGAGATGACCGACAAGGCGGGGCCTGACGACAGTCCGGTCAAGCACCACGAAATGTTCATTCGCCGCGCCGCCAAGGGCCAGTGCTTCCAGCAACCCTATCTGGGCTGTCGGGAGTTTCCCGCCGATTTCGCGCTGATCGCCGATGGCGACCCAGCGCCGGAGGCCGCGCTGCCCGACGACTGGCGGAACCGCGATTTGGGCTGGATGCTGCTGGATATCGACCATGCCGACGGCATGGCGGCCAAGTTCTTCCGCGCCCAGCTTGAAGACGGGGCGGTTCGCCCGCCCCGGATGACCGATGCGGGGGTGCGCTCATGACCATCTTGCGCGCGCTCTATGATCGCTATGAACGGCTGGCGGCGCGCGGCGACTTGCCTGGGGTAGCGTATAGCATCGAACGCATCGCCCACGTCATCACGCTTGATCTTGATGGCGTGGTGGTGGGGATAACCCCGTGGCAAGCCCCGGACGGCAAGGGGAAGATGCGGCCGCGGACAATGACCGTTCCGCGGTCCTTCAAGCGGCCCGGCACCATCCCCAAGGCGTTCTTCTTGTGGGACAATTCCAAATACGTCCTCGGCGTCGGCCTCGACGATAAAACCAAGTCCCAAGCGACGTTACCCCATCATCTGGTGGCGTTCCACGAGCTGCATCAAACCCTGCTCGCCAATACCGAAGATCCGGGTTTGCTGGCGTTCAAGCGCTTTGTCGACGACTGGACGCCGGAGCGCTTCAACCTGCCCCCCTTCAAACCCGACATGCTGGAGGCCAATTTCGCCTTCATGCTGCAAGGGGATGTCGGCGATGACGGCCGCCCGCGCTTCTTGCATGATCGGCCCGAAGCGCGGCGGATTTGGGAGCGTTATGACGTCCCGGCCGAGGACGCCGCCAACGCCATGTGCTTGGTGACTGGCGATGTCGGGCCAATCGCCGGCGTGCATCCCGCCATCAAGGGGGTGATGGACGGGCAGTCGTCGGGCGTCTCCATCGTCTCGTTCAATAAGGGCGCCTTCACGTCCTACGGCAAGGATCAGGGCGGGAACGCTCCGGTAACTCATAAGGTGGCATTGGGCTATGGGCTGGCGTTAAACGGTCTACTGGCATCCGATAGCCGCAATCGGGTGCAGATCGCCGACGCCACCACGGTGTTTTGGGCCGAGCCCGCCGCGTCCGCCAGCCAAGAGGATATCGACTGGCAGGAGGAGTTGGCGGGCGCCGTCTTTGAACCGCCCCCTGACCCGACGGCGGAAGAAGAAGCCGATTTGCTGAAGCGAACGGAGGCCGTCAACACGCGGCGCCTGCGCGACACCCTGGCGGAGCTCGCCAAAGGCCGCCCGATGGCGGAAATCGACCCCCGCCTCGACCCCAATACCCGTTTCCTGGTGTTGGGGTTGGCGCCCAACATTTCGCGCCTGTCGGTTCGCTATTGGCTCGACACCACATTCGGCGCCTTCACCGCTAATTTTGCCCAGCATTGGGCCGACACTCGAATTAAACCATGGCCGTGGAATAATTTTCAACCAAGCATAGAGACGCTGTTGGAGGAAATCGCGTTGATGCGGAAGTTTGAAAACATTCCCAACAACCTGACTGGCGAGTTGATGCGGGCGGTCCTGAGCGGCGGGCGCTATCCGCGCACGCTGCTGGTCGCCGTCATCGGACGGATGCGCGCGGATCAAGAGGTGACCGGCCGTCGCGCCGCCATCTGCCGCGCCGTCCTCGTCCGCGATCTTCGCGTCGATAACAAATTCCCCTCGCGGCTGACCAGCGACCAGCAAAAGAAGGAGTATCTCGTGTCCCTAGACCGTGATGAGAAAAACCCCGGCTATCGGCTGGGACGCCTGTTCGCCGTGCTGGAAGGCGCGCAGCGGGCGGCGCTCGGCAAGATCAACGCCACCATCCGCGACCGTTATTACGGTGCCGCGTCCGCCACGCCGGCCGCCGTCTTCCCCATCTTGATGCGCACCAGCACCCACCACCTGTCCGTATTGCGCAAAGGCGACAAGGGCGGGTTGTCGATTTGGTTCGACAAGGAGATCGCCGACATCCTGGGCGAACTGGGAACCGTGTTCCCCAAATCCCTGAAAATCGAGGATCAGGGCCGTTTCGCCATTGGCTATTACCACCAGCGCGCCGCGGGCAAGACCAAGGGCGACGACGATGCCGCCGACCAGAACCCTGACCAAAACGCCGCCGAAAACGTTGAGGATTGATCGATGACCGCCATTCAAAACCGTTATGAATTCGTCTTCCTGTTCGACGTGGTGAACGGCAACCCCAACGGCGACCCGGATGCGGGCAACTTGCCCCGCCTCGACCCCGAAACCAACCGCGGGCTGGTCACTGACGTCTGCTTGAAGCGCAAGATCCGCAACTTCACCCAATTGGCACGTGAAGGGGAGCCGCGCTACGGCATCTATGTTCAAGAAGGCGCGATCTTGAACGAACAGCACCGCAAGGCCTATATCGCCGTCCGCCCCGACGACTCCAAGGTCAAGATCGCCAAAGAACTTAAGCCTGATAGGAAAACTGGTGAAGATCTGAAGGTCCGCCAGTTCATGTGCGATAATTTCTTTGACGTCCGCACCTTCGGCGCCGTCATGGGCATGTCGATCAATTGCGGTCAGGTGCGCGGGCCGGTGCAGTTGAACTTCGCCCTTTCCATAGATCCGGTGTTGCCGCTGGAAATTTCTATCACCCGCATGGCGGCGACAGAAACCGAGGACGAGCGTCGCGAAAAGAAAAAAACAAAAGTGAAAGATGGCGAAAACGACAGCTATGTCGAAAACCGCGCCATGGGCCGCAAGCATATCATCCCCTATGGGTTTTATCGGGCGCATGGTTACGTCTCGGCCCATCTCGCCGCCAAGACCGGCTTTGACGAGGATGACTTGGAGGCGCTGTGGACGGCGCTGGAGAACATGTTCGACCACGACCGCTCCGCGGCGCGCGGCGAAATGAACGCCCGCAGGCTGATTATCTTCAAGCACGACAACGCGCTGGGCCGCGCTCATGCGC
>CALGOL010000517.1 GCA_937960755.1 uncultured Azospirillum sp. | reverse complement strand
CGCTAGCGGCGGCTTGCCGGCGGCGCGGCCGGCGACCTCCGCCGCGAAGCCGGGTTCGCGAACCTGCGCGCCGTCCGCCCCTTCGACGCTCAAGAACATGGGCGCCCGACGCAACACGCCGTCCGGGTCCTCCACCAGATTGACCGAGCGCAGATTGCCGGGGCCGCCCACCGCGGCGACCTGACCGCGAAACGGCAGGATCGGGTGGGTTTGATGCTGCACCTTGGCCAGCACCAGCCGGCCTTTGCGGCCGGCGTCGCGCAACGCCAGCAGAAACGGCCGCTCAAAACCGGGGGCGAGACTGTCCACCGACGTGGGATAGATCAAGTCCATGCCCATGACCGCCGGGCCGGCCTTGTCCACCGCCGCCAGGGCGCGGCCCAGATGCGGCGTCCAGATCGCTTGCGGGGTTCCGGCGAAGGGCGGACGGCGGTAGGTTTCCTCGTCAATGGCGACCACGACGACTTGGCCGGGGACGACTTGGCCGGGGACGACTTGGGCCGACGGCGCGGCTTCCCGCGGACCGAATACGGCTTCGCGCAGGACGTAAAGCCCGTCAATCGACGGGCCTTGCGTCCAGGGGTGCAGCCAGAGGGCCAACGCCGCCGCCGCCGCGACGACCGTCCCCGCCGCCAGCGTCAGGCTGCGTCGCGCCGCCATGGCTTAAAAACGTAACAGCCGGCCAAGCGCCGGGCCGCCTTCGTTGCGGGCGTCCGGGGCGACCTGCACGACGTAGCTCTTGCCGGCGGCCGAGACGCGGTAGAGCGCGCCGGCCTTGAGCTGGGTCTTGCCCTTGGCGAGGTCGAGCGTCTTGCCGTCGACGTTGACGGTGATGGACTTGCCGCCGTCGTCCAGCGGCTCAAAGACCACCGGGCCGGGGGTCGAAGCGACAATGATCGGCCGGGTCTTGTGCAGGGTGATTTGCGGCTTCGGTTTGGCGTCCTTCAACGCAATGCCGGCGTCGCGCATCACCGTCACCCCGGCCTTGCCGGCTTGATCGGCGGCCAGCAGCAACCGCCCGCCGTCGCACGGCATGGTCTTGCGCTCCACCTTGCCGCCCGTCACTTCGGATTCGCGCAAGCCCACCGTCACCGCGCCGCCGCGAATGGTCTCCAGCACGCAAGAGTGCAGGTAGGACAGCACCAGCGTCTGGTTGGCGGCGAGGGTTATGCTCTGACCGCGGGCGACGTAGTCCATGACCTGGACTCCGGCCAGCCCGTCCGGGGCGTCCTCCACCAACGCCGCCGGCTGAGGCGCCTGCGCGGAAGCGGCATGCGGCGCCAATGCGGCGACCGCCGCGACGAAAGCGGCGCAGAGGCTCGTCGCGGCCGCCCGCTGAAAGATGTCGTTTCGCATCAGTCACGCCCTTGCATTAAAGAAAAAATGACAGTTTTGAGACTGCTCCGCGCATAGTCGTAGCGACTATTATCAATCAATGATAAGGCTGACGCCAGCGCTAAAGCGCCGGAACGCCGCGCGCTGGCGGGACTATTGCTGGGATTCTTCGCGCTTCACGGAAATGCCGACGGCGTGGATGGCTTCAGCGGGCGACAGGGCTGGATTTTTGCACAAATCTTCCAGTTGCTTGGCCATGCGCCGCGTCGAATCCAGCATGACGTGTATCAGCCGGGTCAAGATCGGGTCGGCCTTGTCGAGCGCGGCGCGGATGCGGTCGGATGGGATGCGGATCAACACCGTCTCCTCCACCGCGGTGGCGTGGGCCAACCGCGGGCCGTCGTCGAATATCGCCATTTCGCCGAAAACCCCGCCCGGTGGAATGACGCCCAGCACGACGCGGGTTTCCTGCGTGCCGCGCCAGATTTCCACCTTGCCCCGCTCGATAATAAAGATCGACGCCCCGCGCTCGCCTTCGCGGAAAATCGTTTGACCGGGGTGGTAGATGCTGCGGCTTTTCACGCCGACCATTTGCTTATCGCGGGGCGGCGCCCCGTTCCCTTCGACGTTATGTGAAATATCTCAGCTTGGGACAGTATATTGCACACCCTGGCGTTCCGATAGCCGAATGGTCCGTTGAACGCCTGCTATGCCGCAAGCGCGGCCAAAAGCGCGCCCAACCGCTGCCGCCCCGCGGGCGTAGCGGCGATTCTGGTCTCGTCAAAGGCGATAAAACCGCCACTAATCAATTTATTCAGCGTGGCGGCGGGGAAAAGTTCCCCAATCGGCCGGTTGGACTCGGCGGCGAGCCGCGCCAGCGGCACGCCTTCGGTTAGCCGCAAGCCCATCATCAAGCATTCCAGGAAGCGGCCGTCGGCGTCGACTTCCTCCGGCGCGTGGCCGCCATGGCCGTCGCGCGCCACCGCTTGCAGCCAGGATTCCGGCGCGCGGCGTCCTTTGGTGGCCCATTTGACGCCGTCGAGGGTCAGTCGGCCGTGGGCGCCAGGGCCGACGCCGACGTAATCGCCATAGCGCCAATAGGCCAGATTATGCCGGCTTTCACCCCCTGGCCGGGCGCCCCCCGGCCGAGCGTGGTTTGACACTTCGTAGGCCGGCAGGCCGGCGGCGGACGTGAGTTCTTGCGTCGCTTCGTACAAATCGGCGGCGAGGTCTTCATCGGGAATGGCGAAGTCGCCGCGCGCATGCATCGGGTGAAACGCCGTGCCCTCTTCGATGGTTAACTGGTAAAGCGACAAATGGTCGCCCGCCAGATCGAGCGCGCGGGCCAGTTCCTCCCGCCACGCCGCCACCGTCTGGTTCGGCCGCGCGGCGATAAGATCGAAGGAGTAGCGCGGGAAGGTGCGCCGCGCCAAATCCAGCGCCGCCAGCGCTTCGTCGGCGGAATGCTTGCGGCCTAAAAACGCCAGATCGGCGGGGTTGAGCGCCTGAATCCCCAGCGACACCCGGTTGACCCCGGCGGCGCGGAAACCTTGAAACCGCCCCGCCTCAACCGAGGTCGGGTTGGCCTCGAGCGTGATTTCCACGTCGGGGGCGAAGTCCCACAACTGGGCGGCGGTCTCCAGCACGGCGGCGACGGTGGCGGGCTCCATCAGCGACGGCGTGCCGCCGCCAAAAAACACCGATTCCACCCGACGCCCGGCGGTCAAAGCGCCGTAATGGCGCAACTCCGCCGTCAGCGCGGCCCGCCAGCGCGGGTGATCCACCGACGCCGAAACATGGCTGTTAAAGTCGCAATAAGGGCATTTCGACAGGCAAAACGGCCAATGGACGTAAAGCGCCAGTTTTTCCCCCTCTCCCCCCTGGGGAGAGGGAGGAGGCGCAGCCTCCGGGTGAGGGGGCGTTACGGTCGCAAGATCGGAAAAATCGTCGATAGCCAAGTTTTCCCCCTCACCCAACCCTCTCCCCAGGGGGGAGAGGGCTTACTTAAAACACCGCGCGGTCAATTGGCGGAAGGCGTCGGCGCGGTGGCTCATGGCGTGCTTGGCCGCCGGGGGCATCTCGGCGAAGGTGGTTTCATGGCCGACCGGAACGAAGATCGGATCATAGCCGAAGCCCTTGTCGCCGCGCGGCGGCCAAACAAGGTTTCCGTCCACCCGGCCTTCCACCGTCTCGACATGGCCGTCGGGCCACGCCAGCGACAAAGCGCAGACGAAATAAGCCCGGCGGTCGGGATTGTCCGCCAACTCCTCGTTCACCCGCGCCATCGCCACCGCGAAGTCTTTATCCGGCCCCGCCCAACGCGCCGAATAAATGCCCGGCGCGCCGTCAAGCCCGACGACGGCGAGCCCGCTGTCGTCCGCCAAGGCGACATGCCCCGACGCTTGCGCCGCCGCCAGCGCCTTCAACTCGGCGTTGGCCTTGAAGCTGTCGCCGGTCTCTTCCGGCTCCGGCAGGCCCAATTCGCCGGCCGAGCGGAAGTTTTGCGCGAAAGGCGCCAAAAGCTCGGCGATTTCCTTCAGCTTGCCCTTGTTGTGGGTGGCGATGACCAGCGTGTCGCCGTCGAACGTCCGTCCGGTCATATGCTCACCGCCGCCTTTTGCAGCTCGGTCAGTTCGCCGATGCCCTTGCGGGCCAGCGCCAGCAATTCCATGAACTGGGCTTCCTGGAACGGGCGTTCTTCCGCCGTGCCTTGGATTTCGACAATGCCGCCCGAGCCGGTGAGGACGAAATTGGCGTCGGCCTGAGCCGACGAATCTTCATCGTAATCAAGGTCAAGAACGGCCGCGCCCTTGTAGACGCCGCAAGACACCGCGGCGACGCTGTCGATCAGCGGGATGGTCTTCACCATCTTGATGGCGCGCAAATGCTGGAACGCCTGATAAAGCGCGACGTAAGCCCCGGTGATGGCGGCGGTGCGGGTGCCGCCGTCGGCTTGAATGACGTCGCAGTCGATCTTGATCTGGATTTCGCCCATCGCCTTGCGGTCGACCACGGCGCGCAAAGCGCGGCCGATCAACCGCTGGATTTCCTGGGTGCGGCCCGATTGCTTGCCGCGCGCCGCCTCGCGGTCGGTGCGCTGGCCGGTGGAGCGCGGCAGCATGCCGTATTCCGCCGTCACCCAGCCCAAGCCGGTGTTCTTCAAGAAACGCGGCACGCTGGTGTCGACGCTGGCGGTGCATAGCACATGCGTGTCGCCGAAGCGCGCCATGCACGAGCCTTCGGCGTGCTTGGAAAAGCCGGGCTCAAGGGAAACGGCGCGGAGTTGGTCGAAAGAACGGCCGGAAGGGCGCATCGGGCGGTCGCCTTGTCAAGGTCAGGGTCGTTAAGGGCCGCCACGATAGCGGCGCCGCCCACGGCCCACAAGGCGTCAAAGCGCTGGATGCGGTGTTAGCGGAATTAGAAGCTCATGCCGGTCACAGCGCCGCCGAGCAGTGCGGCCGTCGAGGCGGCGATGAAGAAGGCGGCGAAAAGACGTTCGCCCGTGGACCAACGGTCCCAATCTTTCTTGAAGCTCTTCAGTTCGTCGGACATCGCAACCTCCTGTGCTGCGTAAATTCCGTGAACAGAGCCTATACTTGTATCCGACCAATTGAAGCTTGGTTAATTAGGGCTCTGATTATGTTGTTTGCCCTCCCTGTACGTATAATGTCATATAGGAAGTCGATCTCCGTTGACATAGGTCAAAAGGAGAGGGCCGCGACATCAAAAAATGGCGTGATATTTTTGCAACTGCGAAGTCTGGGGGATTTGAAGAAATAACCGTTGTTCACGACGCAAGCCTTTCCTAGCTCACTTGTAGGTAATTTTTATTTCAGTTTCGCAATTAGCGAAAATCAATAGTGCGGCGCGATAACGCAGTCATAGGCCGGCCCTATTGAATCGATTGACACTCATTCTCACCTCATGTATGAGAATGATTATCGCTTAGCCGTGATGAAAGGGTTTGCGCCCCATGTACGTTTGCATCTGCGCCGCTCTCAATGAGAAGAAAGTGATGGCCGCCGTCGAAGCCGGCGCGCGTTCCCCGGCTTCGGTGTTGAAGCACCACGGCGCTTCGTTGCAATGCGGCAAATGCGTCGGCATGATCCGCGACATGGTGGCTTCTTGCGCCGGCGATTGTCAGACTTGCGCCAATGTCGCCCACTATGAAGCTGAACTGGCGGCTTCCGCCGCCAACGACGCGGCGGACGGCGAAGCGGCCTACGGCGTGGCGGCGGAATAAGGAATCCGGTTCAGCGGATTTAAGCCGCCAGCCGCTCCCGCGCCATGGCGTCGGCGGCCGAATGCGGCGGAACGCCGTCGCGATCAGCGCGGGCGAAGACCTCCTCCAGCGTCGCTTCGATGCGCGCGACGTCGGCGAAAGCCCGTCCCCGGCGATAGTTTCCTGAAATCTCGTGATGCACGTTAATCAGCCCGCCGGCGTTGATGACGTAATCGGGGGCGTAAAGCACGCCCCGCGCCGCCAGCAGCGCGCCGCAGCCCTCATCCGCAAGCTGATTATTGGCGGAGCCCGCCACCGCCGCCGCCTTCAACCGGGGAATCGTATCCCGGTTGAGCACCGCCCCCAGCGCGCACGGCGCAAAAACATCGACGTCGGCGTCGGCCACGCCTTCGGGCGCGATCGCTTCGGCGTCAAATTCGGCCGCCGCCGCGTTCGCCGCGTCGACCCGAAGGTCGCTGACCGTCAACCGTGCGCCGTCCGCCTTCAAGTGACGGCATAGCTGCCGGCCGACCGCGCCGACGCCCTGCACCAGCACCCGCACGCCGTCCAGCGAATTGCGCCGCAAC
>CALGOL010000516.1 GCA_937960755.1 uncultured Azospirillum sp. | reverse complement strand
ATCCGCTCGGTCGCCGTGTCGGGCTGCGCGCCGGAACTGATGGGCCTCGGCCCCATCGGCGCCACCCGCAAGGCGCTGGCCCGCGCCGGGTTGAGCATGAAAGACATCGATATCGTCGAAATCAATGAGGCCTTCGCGGCCCAGGCCATCGCCTGCATCCGTGATCTCGACATCGACATGGGCAAAATCAACCTCGACGGCGGCGCCATTGCGCTTGGCCACCCGCTCGGCGCCACCGGCGCCCGCATCACCGGCAAGGCCGCGGCCCTGCTGAAGCGCGAAGGCAAGCAATTCGCGGTCGCCACCCAGTGCATCGGCGGCGGCCAGGGCATCGCCACGGTGCTGGAGGCCATTTGACATGACCAGCCAAGCAAATAGCGAAATCAAAAAAGTCGCCGTCATCGGCGCCGGCGTCATGGGGGCCGGCATCGCCGCCCATATCGCCAACGCCGGCATTCCGGTGCTGCTGCTGGACATCGTGCCGGCCGGGGCGGAAAACCGCAACGTCGTGGCCGAAGGCGCGGTATCCAAGCTGCTGAAGGCCGACCCCGCGCCCTTCATGCATAAGCGCGCCGCCAAGCTGGTGCAGACCGGCAATATTGAGGACGACCTCGCCAAAGTCGCCGACTGTGATTGGATCATCGAAGCGGTGATCGAACGGCTCGACGTCAAGCAGGATCTCTACGCCAAGCTTGAAGCCGTGCGCCGTCCGGGTTCGGCCGTCTCCACCAACACTTCCACCATCCCGCTGGAAAAGCTGGTGGAAGGGCTGCCGGAAAGCTTCCGCCGCGACTTCCTGGTGACGCACTTCTTCAATCCGCCGCGCTACATGCGGCTGTTGGAGATCGTCGCCGGCCCCGACAGCGACGCGGCGACCGTGGCGGCGGTCGAGCGCTTCGCCGACTATCGCCTCGGCAAGACCATCGTCCGTTGCAAGGACACGCCGGGCTTCATCGCCAACCGCATCGGCACCTACTGGATTCAGACCGCCTTTAACCACGCGGTCGATCTCGGGCTGACGGTGGAGGAGGCGGACGCCATCGGCGGCCGGCCGATGGGCATTCCGAAGACCGGGATTTTCGGTCTGGTGGATCTGGTCGGCCTCGACCTCATGCCGCACATCGCCAAGTCGATGCTGGCGACCCTGCCGGAAGGCGACGCCTATCGCGCCGCCCACCGCGAACACCCCGTCGCCACCAAGCTGATCGCCGAAGGCTATACCGGCCGTAAGGGCAAGGGCGGCTTCTACCGTCTCAACCGGGTCAATGGCGAGCGGATCAAGGAATCGGTCGATCTCGTCACCGGCGAATTCCGCGTCTCCCGCAAGGCCGACCTGGAATCCCTGGGGGTATCCCGCAAACTGCCCGCCCTGGTCGCCCATCCTGACCGCGGCGGCCGTTTCGCCCGCGCCGTTCTGCTGGACGTGCTGTCCTACGCCGCTTCGCTGATCCCGGCCATCGCCGACGACGTGGTTGCGGTCGATGACGCGATGAAGCTGGGCTACGCCTGGAGCTACGGCCCGTTCGAGCTGATCGACCGGCTCGGCCCCGGCTGGCTGGCGACGGCTTTGAAGGAAGAGGGCCGCCCGGTTCCGGCCATTGTCGACAAGCTGGGGCAAGGGACGTTCTACCGTGTCGAAGACGGCCGCTTGCAGGCGTTCGGCCTCGACGGCGCCTATCATGACGTGGTTCGGCCGGACGGCGTTCTGCTGCTGGCCGACGTCAAGCGCCGCGCCAAGCCGTTGGCGAAGAACGCTTCCGCCAGCCTGTGGGATATCGGCGACGGCGTGGTCTGCTTGGAATTCCACTCCAAGATGAACGCCATCGACTCCGACATCATGGGGCTGATCCGCAAAGCGCTGCGCATCGTCGAGGGCGGCTATAAGGCGCTGGTGGTTTATAACGAGGCGTCGAACTTCTCGGTCGGGGCCAACATCGGTCTGGCGCTGTTCGCCGCCAATATCGCCGCCTGGGGCGAGATTGAAAGCATGGTCGAGGAAGGCCAGGCGACGTATCAGGCGCTGCGCTACGCCCCCTTCCCGGTGGTGGGCGCGCCGTCCGGCATGGCGCTGGGCGGCGGCTGCGAGATTCTGCTGCATTGCGACGCGGTGCAGGCCCACGCCGAAACCTACATGGGTTTGGTGGAGGTCGGCGTCGGCGTCGTCCCCGGCTGGGGCGGCTGCGTCGAGATGTTGCGGCGCTGGCAGACCAACCCCAAGGCGCCCAAGGGCGTTATGCCGGCGGTGGGCAAGGCGTTTGAGATGATCTCCACCGCCACCGTCGCCAAATCGGCGTTCGAGGCGAAGGATTGGCTGCTGTTGCAGGAAGCCGACGGCGTCACCATGAACCGCGACCGCTTGCTGGCCGACGCCAAGGCTAAGGCGCTGGCGCTGGCCGAAGGCTATCAGGCCCCGGCCAAGCCGGTGTTCCGCATGCCGGGTCCGGCGGGCAAGGTCGCCCTTGATATGGCGGTGTCCGGCTTCGCCGCCACCGGCAAGGCGACGCCGCATGACGTGGTGGTGTGCGGCCGGCTGGCCGAGGCGCTGACCGGCGGCGACGCCGACCCCACCGAAGAGGTGAAGGTCGACCGGCTGCTGGAAGGCGAGCGGGCGGCTTTCATGGCCTTGGTGCGCACGCCGGGCACGCTGGCGCGTATCGAAACCATGCTGACCACCGGCAAACCGCTGCGGAATTAGGAAACCAACCCTCTCCCCCCTGGGGAGAGGGTGGAGGCGCAGCCTCCGGGTGAGGGGGGCTCAGCCGGCGCAAAGACAAGCGCCGCGAGGTTTCCCCCTCACCCCGACCCTCTCCCCTGGGGGGAG
>CALGOL010000515.1 GCA_937960755.1 uncultured Azospirillum sp. | reverse complement strand
GAGATTACAAGGTGACTGGAGTTCAGACGTGTGCTCTTCCGATCTGGCGTAGCGCCGGGCGGCCAAACCGCCCAGCGCGCTCACACCATACCCCGGACGGGCGAACACCGCAATCGGGACTGTTTCAAAGATGCGCCGCCACGCCTTCCATTTTGGAATTTGCGCCAGATTATCCGCCCCCATCAGCCAGACGAAGCGGGTGAAAGGGAAGCGCCGCCGCAACGCGGCCAGGGTGTCGGCGGTGTAGCGCACGCCAAGCGCGCTTTCGATCATGGTCGGCACGATGCGGGGATGGCGCGCCGCTTGTCTGGCCGACGCCAAGCGCTGGGCGAGCGGCGCCATGCCGCGGGCGGATTTCAGCGGATTTTGCGGACTGACCAGCCACCAGACGTAATCAAGCCCCAGGGTTTTCAGCGCCCACAGGCTGATGTGGCGATGGCCGTCGTGCGCCGGGTTGAACGAGCCGCCCAGTAAGCCGACGGCCCGCCCGCGCCACGTCCAGCCCGACCATTTCGACGGAGCGGGCGTCACGGCCGGGTTTGCCCGGCCCCGCGCACGACGTATTTGTAAGAGGTCAGTTGCTCGGCCCCCACCGGACCGCGAGCGTGGAACTTGTCGGTGGAGATGCCGATTTCCGCCCCCATGCCGAACTCGCCGCCGTCGGCGAATTGGGTGGAGGCGTTCCACAGCACGATTCCGCTGTCCACCCGCTGCAAGAAACGTTCGGCCTCGCCCGCGTCTTCAGTGATGATGGCGTCGGTGTGGTGCGAGCCGTGGCGGTTGATGTGGTCAATCGCCGGATCGACCCCGTCGATCACGCCGCAGGCGATGACGGCGTCGAGGTATTCGGTGTCCCAATCCTCCGCCGTCAGCGCGGTGACCCGCCCATCGATCGCTTGCGCCGCAGCGTCGCCGCGCACAGCACATCCGGCGTCCAGCAGGTCTTTGACCAGCAGCGGCAGCAGGTCGGCGGCGCGGGCCTTGTCCACCAGCAGATTTTCCGCCGCGCCGCAGATCGAGGTGCGGCGCATCTTGGCGTTCAGCGTCACCTTGCGCGCCGTCGTCTCGTCAGCGGAGGCTGCGACGTAAACCGTGTTGTTGCCGTCGAGATGCTTGATGACCGGCACCTTGCTTTCGGCCGAGATGCGCTCGATCAACGACTTGCCGCCGCGCGGAACGATGACGTCGATGTATTGCGGCATGGTCAGCATCATGCCGACCGCGGCGCGGTCGGTGGTGGGAACGAGCTGAACGCAGGCTTCCGGCAAGCCGGCCTCGGTTAGGCCGCGGGCGATGCAGGCGGCGATGGCGGAGGAGGAGCGAAAGCTTTCCGACCCGCCGCGCAGCACGGCGGCGTTGCCCGACTTCAGGCACAGCCCGCCGGCGTCGGCGGTGACGTTGGGCCGGCTTTCGTAAATGATGCCGATAACGCCGAGCGGTACGCGCACGCGGGCGATGTCCAACCCGTTGGGGCGGGTCCAGCGGGCGATTTCGACGCCGATGGGGTCGGGCAGGGCGGCAATGTCCTCCAACCCCTTGGCCATCGCGGCGATGCGGGCGTCGTTGAGCAGCAACCTTTCGACCATCGGTTCCGCCAATCCGCGGGCGCGAGCGGCGGCGACGTCTTGATCGTTGGCGGCTTGGATGGCGGCTTTATCCGCGCGGATGGCGGCGGCGGCGGCCAGCAGCGCCCGGTTTTTCACCGCTGGCGGGGCGACGGCGAGTTCCGTCGCCGCCTTGCGGGCGGCTTCTCCCAGGGCCTTCATCTGCGTGACGAGAGCGTCGGGGGCGAGCGCGTCCATGACCAATTTGCCTTCCCAGTTAAGCGCATGCGCGAACGAAAATGAGCAGGCACCGTAGCAGAGGCGTCATCGCCGCCGCAACGTCGTAAAGGGCGTTGCGACGAAGCGGCGCTTGCCATTTGAAAGCTTTCGTATTTTAAGTGAGCTATAATGATAGATCGCTGTGCGCCAACGCGCCGGCGTCGCGGTTACGGGATCTAATTCATGCGTTCGCCTGTCGGTCCTTACGAAATTTTGCTTGTCGAAGACGATGTCGGCGACGCGAAACTGGCGCAAATCGCTCTGCGGGACGCCGGCTCGCAATGTCATGTCCGCCATGTGCGAGACGGGGTCGAGGCGATAGAGATGCTGCGCGACGCTGTCGCCAAAGGCGATAGGCTGCCGGATTTAGTGTTGCTTGATTTGAACATGCCGCGCATGGACGGGCGACAGGTGTTGCGGGAGATGCGCGCCGATCCCGCTTTGCGCATGGTGCCGGTGGTGGTGCTGACCACGTCGGCGGTGGATCGCGACGTTGCGGCCAGCTATTCGCTGGGCGCCAACAGCTTCATCACCAAGCCGATGGATATGGACGAGTTCGCCGCCGTCATGCGTGGGATCGAGAACTATTGGTTCTCGGTCGTCCGGCTGCCCGGCTGACGACGGGAGCGCAGCGATATGGAACCGAGCAAGCGCCTTACCGTCATGATCGTCGAAGACGATCCCGCCGACGCCAAGCTGGTGATGCTGGCGCTGGCGCCGTTCAGCGCGCGGGCCCGATTGGCCCCGTTCCGCACGTTGGGCGACGCTTTGGCGTGGCTTAACGCCGGCAACGTCTGCGACGTCGCTCTGCTGGATTTGTCGTTGCCGGATTCCTTCGGCTTTGAAACCATCCGCCGGCTGCGACAGGCGGCGCCGTCGGTGGCGGTGATCGTGCTGACCGGTTTGGACGACGAAGATTTCGCCATGCGGGCGATGGAGGCGGGAACCCAAGATTATCTGGTCAAGGGGGCCACCGATGGCGCGCTGATCTGGCGGTCCATACAATACGCCGTCGCCCGCACGCGGCTGGAAGAGGAATTGCGACTCGCCAAGCAGCGTTTCCAGTCGATTATCGACTTGGCGCAGGATGCGATTATAGCTTTTGACGACGACCGGGTGATTTCTCTGTTCAACCCGGCGGCCGAACGCATGTTCGGCTTCGCCTGCGATGAGATTGTCGGCAACCCTTTGAGCGTGCTGATCCCCGGCGCGGACGGCGCGGACGGCTTATCGCTGGAGCCGCTGGCGGTCAATGCGGCGGGCGACGGCAAGCCGACGTTGCCGGAAATCGTCGCCCAGCGGCGGGACGGCGCGTGCTTTCCGGCGGAAATCGCCTTGTCGCGCATCGACGGCGCTGGCGGCCGCCTATACACGCTGGTCTTGCGCGACATCTCGGAACGCAAGGCGGCGGAGGAGGAGTTGCGTCGCCTCGCCACTACCGATCCTTTGACCGGCGTCGCCAACCGGCGGGAGTTCATGGCGTGCGCCGAACATGAGTTAGCGCGGGTGCGTCGTTACGGTCGTCCGTTGGCGCTGTTGATGTTGGACGTCGACCACTTCAAATCCATCAACGACGCCTTCGGTCATGCGGCCGGCGACGCCGTGTTGCGGGCCTTGGCGGCGGCGACGCGGGATTGTTTGCGCGAATGCGACGTCATCGGACGACTGGGGGGCGAAGAATTCGCCGTCGCCTTGCCGGAAACCCAGTTGGTCGAGGCGGTGGAAGTGGCGGAGCGCCTGCGGCGTCGGCTGGGGGAATTGCGCATCTGCGCCGGCGGCGGTGAAATTCATTTCACCGCCTCGGTGGGGGTCAGTGTTTGCCGCCCGTCCGACCCCAGCATCGAGGCGCCGTTGTCGCGCGCCGATCACGCGCTGTACGCCGCCAAGCGCGGCGGCCGCAACCGGGTGGAAATTGAGCGCAGTCTTTGCGCGCCAGCGGGAATGAGCGCATGACGAACGGCGCGCCGCTGGTTCGGGTGCTGCTGGTGGAGGACGAACCAGCCGACGCGCGGCTGGTGATGCGCGAGTTGCGCTTATCGGGCGGCGACGGCTTCAGCGTCGCCCACGCGCCGACCTTGGCGGCGGTGCGGCCCTTGTCGGATCAAGGCGTCGACGTCGTGCTGCTGGATTTGTCGTTGCCCGACAGCTTCGGCCTCGCGACATTGAAGGCGGTGCAGGAACTATTGCCGCAGCAATGTCCGATTTTAATTCTTACTGGGCACGACGATCATGTCACCGCCTTGGCGGCGGTGGAGGCCGGCGCGCAGGATTTCTTGGTCAAGGGCAGGGCGGACGGCCTGCAACTCACCCGCGCGATCCACCACGCCATCCGCCGCAAGCAGTTGGAAGAGCGGCTACGGCTGTCCGAGGAGCGCTTCAAGGCGATTTTCACCCTGGCGCGCGACCCGATCATCGCCGCAGACCTTGAGATGAATCTTGTGCTGTTCAATCAGGCGGCGGAAGCGACGTTTGGCTGGAAAGCGGCGGAGATTATCGGCGAGCCGCTCGACTTGCTGGCGCCGCCGCACCATCGCGCTGAATTTCGCGCGCAGTTCGCCCGGATCATGGCTGACGGCGGGGCGCAGGCGCAGGGTTTGGGGATTAATCTGTGGGCCATGCGCCGTAACGGCGAAGAATTTCCCGCCGAAGCTTCGGTTTCGCTGATTTCGGCGCCGGGCGGCGTCATGTTGGCGGCGGTGGTGCGCGACGTATCCCAGCAGCGCGCCGCCCAAGCTTCGTTGGAGCGGCAAGCGGCGGAAATGGCGGCGCTGGCGAAGCGCCTTGACGCGGCGTTGATCGCGGCGGAACAGGCGAGCCGGGCGAAATCGGAATTTCTCGCCACCATGAGTCATGAAATCCGCACCCCGCTTAACGGCGTGCTGGGCATGACGCGCCTGCTGCTCGATCAGTCCACCACCGCTGAGCAGCGCGAAAAACTGGAGATTATTAACGATTCTGGCGAAGCGCTGCGCGCCATTCTCGACGATATCCTCGATTTCTCCAAGTTGGAGGCGGGCCGGGTGGAGTTGGAGGCGGCTGATTTCGATGTCGCCCGCGTGGTGCGCTCCACCGTCGCCCTGATGGATTCCCGCGCCAAGCTCAAAGGCTTGACGCTTGATGTCGATATCGCCGACGACGCGCCAAAGCTGGTCAACGGCGACGCCAACCGTTTGCGGCAAATTTTGCTTAACCTGGTGGGCAACGCGGTAAAGTTCACCGAAAATGGCGGCGTTCGGGTGCTGGTCAGCGCGGAGCGCGACGGCAAGGCCTTGCGTTTTGTCGTCGCCGACACCGGCATCGGCATCGACGGTGCGGCGCAACGCCGATTGTTTCAAGACTTTACGCAGGCCGACGCCTCGGTCGCTCGACGCTTCGGCGGCTCGGGCTTGGGGCTCGCCATTTGTAAACGCCTGGCGGCGTTGATGGGCGGCGGCATCGGCGTGGAATCGGAACCCGGTCGCGGCAGCCGCTTTTGGGTTGAGATTCCCTTCGCCAACGCGGCGCATCACGACGCCGCGCCGCCTTGCGCGCCGGCGCCTTTGGCGGTTGCGGAACATCCGCTTCGTGTGCTGCTGGCTGAAGACAACTCGATCAACCAGATGGTGATCCGCGGCTTGTTGGAGCGGCGCGGCCATAAAGTCGCCACCGCGGAAAACGGCGTCGAGGCGGTCCACGCCGCCCGCAGCGGCGCGTTCGACGTTATCCTCATGGATATGCTGATGCCGGTGATGGACGGGGTGGAGGCGGCGCGCTTTATCCGTTCACTGCCGCCGCCCGCGGGCCTGACGCCGATTATCGCCCTGACCGCCAGCGTGCTTGATGGCGACGCGCAAAAATGTCGCGAAGCCGGCATGAACGATTTTGTGGCCAAGCCGGTGGCGCCCGACACGCTTTATCTTGCTTTGGCGACCGCCGCGCGTCGATCCGGGCAAGCGACGGTGTTGAAAGAAGCGGCGCTTGAAACGCCGGTGCTGGATCGGCCGGTGTTGTCGGCTTTGACCGAAGCCATCGGGGCGACAAAAACCCGGCTGGCGCTGGCGCAGTTCCGCGCCGAGGTTGGGCAGAGGATCGCAAAAGCGGTCGGCGCCGCGGATCGCGGCGATTTCAGCGCCGCGCGGGCGGACGCGCATGACGTCAAATCAATGGCGGCGACGTTCGGTTTAATGGCGCTGGCGGAAAACGCCGCTTTGGTCGAGGAGGCGTGTCGGGCTGGCGACGCGGCGAAGGCGCGCAGCGGCAGCCGTACGCTGCCGGTTCGGCTGGATGAAGCGCTGACGGCGCTCCGGTCCGACACTTGAGCGGTTGAACGGAGACGTTTTAAGCGATGGTGCGGCGATGATTAAAAAGGCGGACGGCGACAAGGGTGCTGCGACGCTGTTGCCGGCGACCGAGGCGGGCGTCGCGCGGGCGGCGGCGGTTCTGGCCGATGGCGGGCTGGTGGCGTTCCCCACCGAAACCGTTTACGGGTTAGGCGGCGACGCCGGTTGCGACCGGGCGGTCGCAGCGATTTTCGCCGCCAAGGGACGACCGTCGTTTAACCCGCTGATCGCCCACGTTCCCGACGCCGCCGGGGCTGCGGAACTGGCGTCGTTCGACGAACGCGCGGACATTCTGGCGCAAAGCTTCTGGCCGGGGCCCTTGACGCTGGTGCTGCCGCGACGGGCGGGCGCCCGACTGTCGCTGCTGGTGTCGGCCGGATTGGACAGCGTCGCGGTGCGGGCGCCTAACCATCCGTTGGCGCAGAAGCTGCTGCGCGCTGTCGGCCGGCCGCTGGCGGCGCCTTCCGCCAACCGCTCGGGCGGCGTCAGCCCGACGTCGCCGCAGCATGTGCAGGAAAGTTTAGGAAACCGCATCGACGCGGTGCTGGCCGGCGGGCGCTGCGCCGTCGGGCTGGAATCCACCGTGCTGGATCTGACCGGCGCCTTGCCGACGATTTTGCGGCCCGGTGCTGTGCTGGCGGAGGATATATCGGCGCTCATTGGTCCGGTGGCGCAGTTCGGCGATGAACAGCAACAGCCCGCCGCGCCGAAATCGCCGGGGCAACTGCTCAGCCATTATGCGCCGAACGCCGCTGTGCGGCTCAACGCGCTGTCGGCGACCGACGAAGAAGCATACTTGACGTTCGGCCCGGATCAATTCAGTCGCGGCGGCTGCGAACGGCTCAACCTGTCGCCGGCCGGCGACCTGCATGAAGCGGCGGCCAACCTGTTCGCCTATTTGCGTCGGTTGGACGCGGTCGGCGCGCCCGGCATTGCGGTGATGCCGATACCGATGGTCGGGCTTGGACTGGCGATCAATGACCGTCTGCGCCGCGCCGCTGCGCCGCGGGCGTAGACAAAAAAGCCGGGCGGAAACTAAATCCGCCCGGCTTTTTTGCTTAACTTGCCACGCTTATACCGCCCCGCCGAATGACTGACCCTCGGGGTCAGTCCGGCGAAGGCGGTGGCGCTCAAGCGCCGCGCGGGCTTCACCAATCCGCCTAAAGGTCAATCTTTCGGCGGATTGATGTTACTTCACCTGGGCGTAGGCGCCGTTGCTCCACTTGTACCAGACGTAAGCCGGAGTGGTGACGTCGCCCTTGGCGTCGAACGAGATCGGGCCGATGACGGTGTCGTACTTGCCCTTTTGCAGTTCGGCGGTCACCTTGGCGAGGTCGGTCGAGCCGGCCTTGGTCACCGCGGCGGCGTAGATCTGCATCGCGGCGTAGGTGTAGAGGGTGTAGCCTTCCGGCTCGTAACCAGCCTTGCGGAACTTCTCCACCACGCCCTTGGCCGCCGGCAGTTCGCGGGCGTCGGGGCCGAAGGTCATCATGGTGCCTTCACCGGCGGCGCCGGTGATGGCCCAATATTCGTTGGTCACCAAGGCGTCGCCGGAAATGATCGGGGCGGTCATGCCCTGATCCTTCATCTGGCGGGCGATCAGGCCGGCTTCAGTGTGATAGCCGCCGATGTAGACCGCATCGACGTTGGCTTGCTTCAGCTTCGACACCAGGGCGGAATAGTCTTTTTCACCCGCAGTGTAGGCTTCGTAGATCGCTTCCTTGATGCCCAGCTTGTTCAAAGCCTTCTGGGTTTCGTCCGCCAAGCCCTTGCCGTAGGCGGACTTGTCGTGCAGGATGGCGATGTTCTTGCCCTTGTAGGTCTTCGCCAGGTATTCGCCGGCGATCTGGCCCTGCTGATCGTCGCGGCCGCAGATGCGATAGACGTTCTTGAAACCCTGTTCGGTCAGCTTCGGATTAGTCGAGGCCGGCGACATCTGCAAGACGCCTTCCTCGTTATAGACTTGGCTGGCCGGGATCGAGGAGCCGGAGCAGAAGTGGCCGGCGACGAACTTCACGCCCGCCTTCACCAACTGGTTGGCCGCCGCCACCGCCTGCTTGGGATCGCAGGCGTCGTCGCCCACTTCCAGCTTCAGTTTTTGGCCCAACAGGCCGCCGGCGGCGTTGATGTCGGCCACCGCCTGTTCGATACCCTTTTTCATCTGTTCGCCAAAAGCGGCGTACTGGCCGGTGATCGGGCCGGCGGTGGCGACGGCGATGTCGGCGCGGGCCGCGGTGGAGAACAGAGCGACAGCCGAAGCGGCCGCCAAAAGGGTGGTCTTGCTGAACATTTTTTTGGCTCCCTGTTGACGAAAAAATGAACAATCAAACGCGAATCAGCGACTGCTGGGGCGTTCGCCCTCAGCCCGGCTGATTGGAGCCCGGAAGCTCCCGCCAACCGAACGGCCCATTGCGTTCAAACAACCAAGGATACTGGCTGACCATGCGCCGCGCCCGGGTGACCCGATAGGCGGCGTCCGCCAGTACGGCCAGGGCGAGCGTGTGGGTGATAAAGCCGGTCACTGAAAACAGCGGCCCGTCGAACAGCGCGAACACCAAAAAGCGGTCGCCCACCCCAATCAGCAGAACGTAGGCGTACACCATGCTTAAAGGCTTCCAGCTCTGGCCGAGCGACTGCCCGGTCAGAATGGCGCATCCGCCCATCACCACAAGCGTCAGGCCGATGAAGACGGGCAGCGAAGAACCAAGGATCGCTTCCATCCCTCAGTGTCCCCCTTCGAGATAGGCCGCGCGAACCTCTTCGTTCGCCAGCAACTCCGCCCCAGTGCCCGACATGGTGACTTTGCCCGTCACCATGACATAGGCCCGGTGCGCCAGTTTCAAGGCATGGTAGGCGTTCTGCTCCACCATGAAAATGGTCATCTTCTGCTCGCGGTTAATCTCGCGGATCACCTGGAAGATTTGCCGGACCACCAAAGGCGCCAAACCCAGCGACGGCTCGTCCAAAAGCAGCAGTTTCGGTCGGCACATCAGCGCCCGGCCGATGGCGAGCATTTGCTGTTCGCCGCCCGACAGGGTGCCGGCGCGCTGGTCCATGCGTTCTTTCAGGCGCGGGAACAGGTGAAACACCCGTTCCAGTTCAGAATCGAAGCTGCCCGGCGGGGCGGTGATCGAGCCCATTTGCAGGTTTTCAAACACCGTCATGCGCGGGAAGATGCGCCGCCCTTCCGGGCTTTGGGCGATGCCGCGCCGGACGATTTCAAAGGTCGGCAGGCGGGTGATGTCCTCGCCTTGAAACAGCACCCGGCCCTTGCGCGCCGCCGGATTGCCGCAGATGGTCATCAGGAGCGTCGACTTGCCGGCGCCGTTGGCGCCGATCAGCGTGACGATTTCGCCTTCCGGCACAGTGACATCGACGCCTTTCAGGGCTTCGATGGCGCCGTAATAAGTGTGAACGCCGGAGACTTGCAGCAAGGCGTCGCTCATGGCGCGGTCTCCCCGGCTTTGGACGCTTCGATGTCGGCGGCGACTTCCGCCGGCAGGTCTTCGTCTTCGTCTTCGCCGAGATAGGCCCGGATCACCGCCGGGTCGTTGCGCACCGCCAACGGCGCGCCATCGGCGATCTTCCGGCCGTAGTCCAGCACCACGACGTGGTCGGAAATGGTCATCACCACGCTCATATCATGTTCGATGAGCAGAAGCCCGATCTTGTGCTCATCGCGGATGAAGGTCAAAAGCGACGCCAGATCGCCGGATTCGCGCGGATTAAGCCCGGCCGCCGGTTCGTCAAGGCAGAGCAGCACCGGCTCGGTGCACATCGCGCGGGCGATTTCCAACCGGCGCTGATCGCCATAGGGCAGGGCGCCGGCTTGCCAGTCCGCCCGCTCGGTCAAGCCGACGCGGTCCAGCCAATAGCGCGCCAGATCCAGCGCCTCGCGTTCCGCCCGGCGGAAACCGGGCAAGCCCAGCAAGCCGGCGATGGAGAAGCCGGACGCGCGCATCAGCTTGTTGTGCTGGGCGACGATCAGATTCTCCAGCACGCTCATGCCGGAAAACAGCCGGATGTTCTGGAAGGTGCGCGCGACGGAAGCGGCTTGGGAGATGCGGTAGCCCGGCATGCGCTCCAGCAGGAACTCCTTGCCGGTGTTGGGATGCCGCAGGGTCAGCCGCCCAACGGTGGGCGAATAAAAGCCGGTGATGCAGTTGAACAGCGTGGTCTTGCCGGCGCCGTTGGGGCCGATCACCGCGGTGATCTCCCGGTCGCGGGCGGCGAAGGATACGTCGTTGACCGCCACCAGACCGCCAAAGCGCATGGTCAGCCGCTCGACGTTGAGCAAGTGAGGAGAAGTATGCTGCGACATGCGTTCAACCTCCCTTCACGGCGGCTTTCGCCGCGCCGCCGGAGGGATGCAGCAGAATGGTCGGTTCGCGATGCGCCAAGAGGCCGCGCGGCCGCCACAGCATGATCGCCACCATGCCGAGACCAAAGGCCAGCATGCGGTATTGCTCCAGTTCGCGGAAGAATTCCGGCAGGCCGATCACCAGAATGGTGGCGACCACCACGCCGATCTGACTGCCCATGCCGCCCAGCACCACGATGGCGAGGATGATCGCCGATTCGATGAAGGTGAAGCTTTCCGGGCTGACGAAGCCCTGGCGGGTGGCGAAGAACGAGCCGGCGAAGCCGCCGAACATCGCGGCGATGGCGAAGGCCGCCAGCTTGATGTTGGTGCGGTTGACGCCCAGCGAGGTGCAGGCGATGTCGTCTTCGCGCAACGCTTCCCACGCCCGGCCCAGCGGCAGCTTACGCACCCGCAAGGTGAAGAAATTCACCACCAACGCCAGGATCAAGATGAGATAATATAAGAAGACGATGCGGTGCAGGGTGTCGAACTCCAGCCCGAACATCTGGTGAAAGGCGATGTCGCCTTCCGCCGGGTTGCGGGTGAATTCCGCCAGCCCGAAGAAGCTGGGGCGGGGAATGCCGATAACCCCGTTGGGGCCGCCGGTGAACTGATACCAGTTGATGAGAATGACGCGGATGATTTCGCCGAAGCCTAACGTCACGATGGCGAAATAGTCGCCGCGCAGCCGCAACACCGGGAAGCCCAGCAGCACGCCGGAAAACGCCGCCAGCAGGCCGGCCAGCGGCAGGCAGGCCCAAAAGCTCCAACCGAAATTGACCGCCAGCAGCGCGTAAGAATAGGCGCCCACCGCGTAGAACGCGACGTAGCCCAAATCCAACAAACCGGCCAAGCCGACGACGATATTCAAGCCCCAGCCCAGCATGACATAGGTCAGCAGCAGGATGCCGATGTCGATGGTCTGCCGGTCGGCGATGGGCAGAAAGGGGAAGGCCACGGCGAACAGCACGCCGACCGGCCCCAGCCATTTGCCGGCGCGCTGCACTTCCGCCGCGAAACGATCCATAAAGGAAGGTCCGGCGTCCGCCGCCGGAACCGGACGGGAGCCGCGCCAAATCTGCCACGCCGCCCGCAAGGCGATCACCAGCCCGCCGCCCACCAGGATGATTTGCAAAACCTTGGTGGGCAAAGGGACGACGAATCCGAGGACGGCGGCGCCCAGCGCCAGCACCAGCACGGCGGCGGGCTGACCCTGGCGGATCAGCGCGAAACCCAAACGGCCAAAGAACACCAGCAGCGCCGCCGCCGCCACTTCTTCGAACCGCATGTCGAGCTCCAGCCCTGTCGGGCGGTCGACCGTGCGAAAGCCCACCATCGGAATGGTCAGCATCAGGGCGGCGAGGGCGGCGAAGCCCGACTCGCGGAGGGCCGACGGCCAATCGAGTTTCGGCCGGTCGAATGTGTTTGTTGCGGTCATGCGCTTGTCAGACCTTTTCGATTTCCGGCCGCCCCAGCAGCCCGGTGGGACGGAAAATCAGCACCAGCACGAGGATGGTGAACGTCGCCACGTCCTTGTATTCGATGGTGAAATAGGCGGACCAGAACGCCTCGATCAGACCGATCAGAATGCCGCCCAACATGGCGCCGGGCAGGGAGCCGATGCCCCCCAGCACCGCCGCGGTGAACGCCTTCACGCCCGCCAGGAAGCCGATGTAAAAATCGATCACGCCGTAGTAGAGCGTCACCATGAAGCCGGCCACGGCGGCCAGCGCGGCGCCCATGACGAAGGTGAGGGAAATCGTGCGGTCGACGTTGACGCCCAGCAGGCCGGCCATCGTCTTGTCTTGTTCGCAAGCGCGCTGCGAGCGGCCCAGCGACGTGCCTTGAATAATTTGGTTGAAGCCAAACATCAAAGCGATGGTCAGCAGGATGATGACGATCTGCAAATAGCTGATTTGCACGACGAAGCCGTCGGCGCGCTCCATCAGCTTAACGCCGCCTTGCACCACCGGCTGGATCGGCTTCACCCGCGCGCCCTGAAGGATCTGCACGTAGTTCTGCAAGAAAATCGACATGCCGATGGCGGAAATCAGCGGCGCCAGCCGCGGCGACGAGCGCAAGGGCCGATAGGCGATGCGCTCCACCGTCCAGCCGTAAGCCGCGGTGAACACCATCGAGAGCAAAAGCACCAGCGCCAGCACCAGCGGCACCCAGGTGATCCCAGCCCAGCCGATGACCAGAAAAGCGATGATCGAGATGAACGCCCCGATCATATAGATTTCGCCATGGGCGAAATTAATCATGCCGATGATCCCGTAGACCATCGTGTAGCCGATGGCGATGAGGCCGTAGATCGCCCCAAGGGTCAGCCCGTTGATAAGCTGCTGTAGGAAGTATTCCATTCGGCGCGCCGCCTAAGATCGCTGACATTGTTGGATGGGACCGCCATCCGGCGGCCCAGCGGTCAATTCGCTTGGCTGCGCGGCGGTCTCTGGTCAACCAGTATTGCAACGGGTTTACCATACGGCAAGGGTGGAATGCGCCAAAGGCGCCCTTTCCCGCTGTTGCGCGCCGCCGAGCCGAAAAAAAGCGCGCGCAGCGATCAGATTCCCGCCAGAATCTCGCGAAACAGCGCCGACGGCAGCGGCCGCCAAAAGCAGAATCCCTGTCCCTCGTCGCAACCCAACGCTTTCAGCGTCTCCAACTGAGTCGCCGTCTCAATCCCCTCCGCCACCACTTTCAAGCCCATGGAGCGGCCGAGCGTCACCACCGCCGCGGCGACGGCGCGGGCGTCTTCGTCGACCCCCAGCGGCATAATCAGGCTGCGGTCGATTTTCAGCGTGTTGAAGCGCAGCCGGCGCAATTGCGCCAGCGACGAATAGCCGACGCCGAAATCGTCGATGGCGATGGAGACTCCCAGGGCGGTGATCGGCGCCAAGGCCTGCTGCGTGCGGGCCGGGTCGGCGACGACGGCGCTTTCGGTGATCTCCAGCTCTAAAAGCTCCGGCGGCAGGCCGCTTTCCGTCAGGGCGTCGCGCACCGCCGCCGCCAGATCGTGGCGCAGGAACTGCACCGGCGAAACATTGACCGCGACCTTCAACG
Source organism: uncultured Azospirillum sp. (assembly GCA_937960755.1). GTDB lineage: Bacteria > Pseudomonadota > Alphaproteobacteria > Azospirillales > Azospirillaceae > Azospirillum. The sequence goes on along the minus strand of CALGOL010000515.1, from coordinate 4,773 downwards.
GCGTGCCGGCGGCCCGCCAGCGCGCCGCCTCCAGGCAAGCCGCCCGCAGCACCCATTCGCCGACGTCGGCGATCAGGCCGGTGCTTTCCGCCAGGGTGATGAACTCGTCGGGGCTCACCATGCCCAACGCCGGATGGCGCCAGCGAATCAGCGCCTCCGCTCCGGTCATGCGGCCGTCCGCCAGACTGAGTTTTGGCTGATAGTGCAATTCAAACTGTTCGCGCCGCGCCGCTTCGCGCAGTTCGCTTTCAATCAGCCGACGGCGCTGGGCTTCGATCGCCATCCAGGCTTCAAAACGCCGCCAGCAGCCGCGCCCCGCGGTCTTGGCGCGATACATGGCGAGGTCGGCTTGCGCCAGCAGGTCGCTGCGCTCGACATAATCGCCGGGATAAATCACCAGCCCCGCCGAGGCGCCGACGAAAATCTGATGGCCGTCGATGCTGAAGGGTTGGGCCAGACTGTCCACCACCCCTTGCGCCAAGGCTTCGGGCGCATGATCGTCGAATTCGCCGCTGAGAATGAGCGAAAATTCGTCGCCCCCCAGCCGCGCCAGCTCAACCTCGCGGCCCGCCAGCCGTTGCAGACGGGCGCCGGCGGCGCGCAACAAGTTATCGCCCACCACATGGCCGAGCGTATCGTTGACGTGCTTGAAGTTGTCAATGTCGAGGAACAGCAGCGCGGTGCGTCGCGGCGCGCCGTCGGAGACCGCCAGCGCCGCCCCCAATCGTTCAAGAAAAGCGTGCCGGTTGGGCAGGCCGCTCAGCGTATCGAGCCTAGCCATGCGTTCCGCTTCGGCCATCGAACGCTGTCGCGCGGTGATGTCGATGGCCGAACCGATGAACAGCGGGCGTCGGCCGATGTCGGCGCGGCGCAACTTGTGCAGATACGTCCGGGTCTCGCCGCTGGGGAAGGTGAGCGGCGCTTCGATTTCCGCTTCTTTTTCGTCAAACGCGGCGCGAAAGCGCTTTATCGTGTCGTCGTCGTTGACGCCCAGCATATCGAACAGCGACGCGCCGCGTTGCGGCGCGCGGCGTTGGCTTTCGCCCCCCGCGGCGCGCAGGATCTCCCGCCAAGCGGTGTTCCAGCGCAGCAGCCGCCCATCGGCGTCGATCAGGTAAAACAACCCCGGCATACCGGCGATGATGGCGTCGGAAAAATCCCGTTCGGTCAGCAGCGCTTCCGCCGCCTGCCGGCGTTCGCTGACGTCGCGCGCCGATACCAGATAGCCTTGGGCGCCGTGGGTCGGATGCACCAGCCGGCGAATGCGCAGCTCCATCGTCGCCGAATCGTCGCCAGTGGGATCAGGCGCCGCCTCCATCACCGCCTCGCCGGTCAGCTTGACCGCCACCAGCGGCAGTTCCGACGTCACCCCGAGCCGGCGCAGCAACGGCTCTAGCCCTGCGCCGACGATCTCCTCCACCGCCATGCCGAGAAGATCGCAGGCGCGGGCGTTGGCGGCGCGAATAATAAAGTCGTGATCGGTCAGAATGGTCAGGCTGTCGGGGTGGGCCGACAACAGCACGTCCAGCATCACCCGTTCGTCCAGCGGCTGGTCGAACCGGCGCAATTGCTGCGACTGACGATGAATGATGTCTTTTAAGAGCTTAATATACTGGTTTTCCAGCCCGCCGACGATTTCATGCTGCGACAGCAGACCGACCACCCGGCCGCCGTCGTCCACCACCACGAGCCGGCGGATCTTCAAACTTTCCATGGTGGCGACGGATTCATGCACCAGCCCATCCGCCAAAGCGGTGCGCACCGGCCGACTGGCGGCGGCGCGCAGGCTCATTTCCATCGGCGCGCGGCCTTCCACCGTCAGCCGAACGATATCGCGCTCCGTCAGCAGGCCGACCGGGCGGCCGTCGTCGTCCACCGCCACGACGCAGCTTTGTCGATGCAGATTCATCAGGTCGACGGCGTCGGCGACTTTGGCTTCCAGCGGCAACAGTAGGACGTTCGGCGTCATCAGGCCGCGAACGCTCTTGAACTCGGTGAAATACTCGACGCCGATGGCGCCCAAGATGTCGCCTTCGCTGACCAGGCCTTTCACGCGGCCGTCGTCGTCCCGAACCGCTAAATGCCGCACGCCGCGGCGCGCCATTTCATGATGACCCTCGACATAGGTCATATGATGGTCCATGGCGAACAACGGCCCATGCATGACGTCGCCGCAGGTTACCGTCGTCAAGTCAAGCCGGCGATGCAGCCAGTCCACCAAGTCGCGTTCGGTGATGATGCCTTTAGGTTCGTCAGCCGGACCGACCAGCGCGGCGCTGACGCGCTGGGCGCGCATCTGCTCCAGCGCCGCCAGCACCGAGGCGCTTTCGTCCATCACCAGCGGGGCGACGTTCATCACCTCCGCCAGCGTTTTGACGGGCTTTTCCTGTTCCCGCAGTTCCATCGCCCCACTCGGCCGTGTTTATTGTTCTACACCCCAACGTGATACGGTCCGAGAATGAATCGCACGTTAAGGACGGGGCGGGTGCGGCGATTGGTCGTGCTGCGGCGCGGCTTTACTTCTTGAGTTGCGCGGTCCACGACGCCAAAGCCGCCGTCAGCTCCGCCACGCGGTCGCGAACCTCGGCTTTCTTCAATGCGCCATCGCCATCGAACAATTCCCACGCCATCGGTATTTGCACCTCCGGCTTATTCAGCGTGTGAACGTTGAGGGCGGATAGCACTTGCCGCAGGTGGTATTGCGCGCGGGCGGCGCCTTGCCAGCCGCCGGTTCCCATGATGGCGGCGGGCTTGCCGGCGAAGGGCTGGTCGGGCGGCCGCGACGCCCAGTCCAGCGCGTTTTTGAGCACGCCGGGGATGGAGTAATTGTATTCCGGGGAAGCGATGAGCAGCGCGTCGGCGCCGGCGATCGCCTGACGAAAGGCGGCGACGGATTCCGGCAGGCCGGCGGCCTCGACGTCGCCATTGTAAAGCGGTATCGGGGCGAGGTCGAAGATATCGACGATGACGCCGGCCGGCGCGCTTTCCGCCGCCAGACGCAATAGACTGGCGTTGACGGAAGCTTTACGCAGCGATCCGGCGATTCCCAAGATACGGATTTCGGTCATGTTTCACCCGGCCAGATGTTTGGAAAGGAAATCGATGGTGCGGCCCCACGCCAGTTTGGCGGCGTCGGCGTTGTAGCGCGCGGCGTTGGCGTCATTGTTGAAGGCGTGGTCGACGCCGTCGTACATGTGCTTTTCAAACGCCTTGTCGTGCGCCTCCAGGGCGTCGATGTAGGGCGGAACGCCGTCGTTGATGCGCTTGTCCAGCCCGGCGTAATGCAGCAGCAATGGCGCTTTGATTTTGGGGACGTCTTCCACCGCCGGCGACGGGCCGTAGAACACGACCGCCGCGCCAAGCCGGGGTTCAGCCACCGCCAGCCGGTTCGACATGCCGCCGCCCCAGCAGAACCCCACCGCGCCGACCTTGCCGGTCGCTTGCGGGTGGCTGGTCAGCCAAGTTACCGCGGCTTGCAGATTGGCGACCGCGTCGGCGGGCTTGGTCTGGCCGATCAACTCCCGCGCCTTGTCCTCATCCTTCGGCGTGCCGCCCAAGGGCGTCAAAAGGTCGGGGGCGAGGGCCAGAAATCCCGCCTTGGCGACGCGGCGCGCCAAGTCTTCGATGTGGGCGTTCAGGCCGCGGTTTTCATGGATGACGATAACGGCGGGCTTGCGGCCGCCATCGGCCGGCGCCGCCAGATAACCTTGCACATCGCCGGACGGGCCGGGGTAAGCGACGCGGGCGATCTTAAGCCCCGGATCGTCGGCGGCGACGATCTGCGCCTTGGCGTAATTGTTTTCCAGCAGGGGCAACAGGGCGTAAGCCGCCGCCGTCCCGCCCGCCAGCTTGGCCAGCCGGTCGAGAAACACCCGCCGCTCCAGCGGCGCGTGGGTGTATTCGTCGTAAAGCTCGATAATGCTGCGTTCCATCTCTCTCGCCTCCCATCCGCCTGCGCTTGGCGTGTTGGTTTGGCGAAAGAGGTGGGCCGCCGTGAAGTTAAGTAAAGCCTTACCCGCCCTGACTTTTGATCCAGGCGGCGGTCGCGCTGTCCATGGTGTTTTTGTGATTGATGAACCAGTCGGGGACGACTTCGCGCGCATAGCCCCGCGCCAGCATCAGGTTGCCGGCGGCCAGCCGCTTTTCAATGCCCTGCAACTCAAGCCGCACCCGGTCGTGTTCGTGCTTATGAATGGGGTAGGGCGGAAAGCCGTATTGCTGCATCAGCCCTTCTTCACGCGCCAGATGGTCGCGCAAGTGTTCGGCGAAGCGAGCGAAAGCGGCGGGAAAATCCGCATCGGCCGCAGCGATCAGTTCGGCCAGCAGCTCGACTGTTTCCTGATGGTCGTGGTCGATGATCTCATTGCCGACTTTTAAGCTGTCGTCCCAGACGAGGGAGGGGGCGGGAGGCATCTGTCGATCCTGTTAGATGTCTAAGGTGTTGGAAACGACCCTAAGAGAAGAAGGGTCGTTTCCGCTTGACGCCGGTCAAGGCGCGTCCATCGCCTCCAGCTCGTCGATGAAACGCCGGACGACGCCTAACCCTTTGTCCCAGAAGGCTGGATCGCTGGCGTCGAGCCCGAAGGGGGCCAGCAGTTCCTTATGCCGCTTGCTGCCCCCTGCAGAAAGCAGATCCATATAGCGTTTGGCGAAGCTGTCGTCGGCGTTCTCATAAACCGCGTACAACGAATTCACCAGACAGTCGCCAAAAGCGTAGGCGTAGACATAGAACGGGGTGTGGATGAAATGCGGAATGTAGGACCAGAACGGCCG
>CALGOL010000514.1 GCA_937960755.1 uncultured Azospirillum sp. | reverse complement strand
GGGCGCGGTCAGCTATTCCCCCGCCTATGGCTTTTATTCGGTGCGCTTTTTCCATCCGGGCGAAGATCACGGCGCCGCCGGCGTCGGCCCAGCGCGGCTTTATTTTGACGGAATTGACGGCCGTTATCTTGGCGACCGCGTCCCTTGGGCCGGCACCGCGGCCGACATCTTCATTCAGGCGCAGTTTCCTCTGCATTCCGGGCGGATTTTGGGGCTGCCGGGACGTATTTTGATTTCGATCATGGGGATCGTCGTCGCCGTGGTCAGCGTCACCGGCGTGGTGATCTGGTGGAAGAAACGCAAATCCCGCCTTGCCGTCCGCACGCCCAAAACCTCGGGCGGCGAGGCGACGGGCATCCGCCAGCAGCCGGCGGAGTAAGCGCCCAGAGAATGGGCGAACCCGGCGGCTTAATGCTTGCGCTTGTAAAACTGATCGAAAGGCGGCTTGTCGAGCGGCGACTCGGTCGGCAACAGCTCGGACTGCGACGCGATGACGTCAAAGGCGACGCCCAGCATTTCCTGATTGATATGGCGCCGGGCCAGAACATACAGCAGTTCAGGATGCCAATGCTGCGGATGAACCTTTAAAATGACTTCAGAAGCGAAGCGGAGCGCCGCCAGTTCCTGCAACTTGCTGGCGATTTTAATTTTCCGTTTGTCCGCCGCACCAAGCAACGTCGTGTCGACATGGATGATACGATAGCGGGACAAGCGAAAAACCAAAATTCCGGCCAGCTTGCCAATCGATAAACCGGCGAAGTCCTGCTCGACCGTCATCCGGCGGGCGGTCATCACCACCAGATCTTTTCGCGCCTCATCCAACGCCAACGCCAGCTCGTGCTCCGAAAAACTGATGGCGTCGTCCGAGATTTTGGTTTCTTCTGCTATTTCTCCAACTGCGATGGAGAATAAATCCGCCAGCTCATCCTGAATATCGCCCGGCAATAAACCATCATGTAGCATTATTCAAATCCAGCCGCATAATCATACATCGGCTCCCAGTCCGGCTTTTCGGTAATCCGGTTACGGATAATCGCCGTAACGTCGTCTGGGTTTTTAATGCCGCAGTTAACGTGAACCGTAGTATTCGCATCAAGACGGGCGGCTCGGACTTTTTCAATGAATTGAGCGCGATTCGCCTTAACTTCAGACAGCTTCATGGCGCAAATCCAAGGTGCTGATTCATGGCTGTCTCCCCCGCTCAAATCCATATAGCCGATCGATTATGGCGACGGCGGGGGCAAATATCAATATGATAGTCCTATACCAAGACCCTTTCACGAAAAACGCGAAACGAGTAGCTGCGCAATAGACACAAAACACCGCAATCAGATTACATACATATTCCATTATGCGTAAGCTTCTTGTTGGGTAACCATCCATTGCAGGATCTGACCGCCGCCGTCGGCGGCGCGCAGCTCCACCCCGTCCAGCGCAAAGGCGCGACGTTCAATCTGCATGGATTTTTCCCTTTGAATTACAACCGGGGAGAGCTAGTCTTCCCTTGCCTGTTGAGGGCGGAAGACCCACCCGCCGCGCCTGCCTCTTCGGGGGCAGGTACGATTAAGGGGCTGCAAAGCCCCCCAAGAGATCCGCATTGGGGCACGGCTCAGGCGACAAAGGCCCGGTTCAACCGGGCCTTTGCTTTTTGACCTGCTTGACATGTCCGCCGGCGATTTAATATCGCCTACCGCCGCGGCTTGGCCCTGGCGGTGGGCTCGGCCTGCATCGGATCGTCGGGCCAGTAATGCTTGGGGTACTGGCCCTTCATCTCCGCTTTCACCTGCTTGTATGACCCGGCCCAAAAGCCCGCCAGATCGCGGGTCACCTGCAACGGCCGCCGCGCCGGCGACAGCAGGTGCAGCAGCAGCGGAACCCGGCCGCCCGCCACCCGCGGGGTTTCCGCCAACCCAAACATTTCTTGCAAGCGCACCGCCAACACCGGCTCATCCGCCGCATAATCCACCGGAACCCGCGACCCCGACGGAACCTCGACATGGGTGGGCGCTTCCACATCCAGCCGTTGCGGCAAAGGCCAAGGCAGCAGGGCTTTTACCGCGTTCGCCAAATCCAGCCGCTCCAGATGCGCCCGCCGGGTCATGCCCGACAAATGCGGCGCCAGCCAGTCGTCGGCCTGCGCCAGCAGCGCGTCGTCGGACAGGTCGGGCCATTCTTCGCCCTCCACTCGGCGCAAGAAGGCGACGCGGCGGCGCCAATTCTCCAGCCCGTCAGTCCACGGCAGGCAGCCGACACCCATGCGCCGCACCCCTTCCAGCATGGCGGCGACGGCGACGTCTTTTGGCGGATTGGCGAGTTTTTCCGTCGCCAAGGTCAATTCAAACAGCCGGCGGCGGCGCTCGGCGCGCACCACTTCGGCGCGCTCGTCCCAGGCGACGACGGTTTCCTCAAAGATCTGCTCAGCGAACAGCGTCTCCAGATCGGCGGGATCGAGCGGCGCCGCCAAAAAAATGCGGGCGTCGCGCGCCGCGCCGTCCAGATCGGCGACCGCCAGCCATTCCTCCGCCGCCAGCGGCTCATACTCGATAAAGGTCGCACCCTTGCCGCCGGTCATGCGGTATTGCGCCGCCACCAGAT
>CALGOL010000513.1 GCA_937960755.1 uncultured Azospirillum sp. | reverse complement strand
CGGCGGGCGCTGGCGGCGCGCGGCATGGCGAGTCTGGCGGAATTCCCGCTCGCCGACGGGCGGCGCGCCGACGTCGCAGCACTGAACGACCGCGGCGACATCGTCATCATCGAGATTAAAAGTTGCGCAATAGATTACCAGTCCGATAAGAAATGGCGACATTATCAGGATTGGTGCGATAATTTCTATTTCGCGACAGACAGTTCTTTTCCCCACGCGCTAATTCCGCAAGACTGCGGTCTGCTGGTGGCCGATGCTTACGGCGCAGTGGAGCTGCGGGCCGCCGTCCCAATCCGGCTGGCCGCGGCGCGGCGACGGGCGATGACGGTGCGCTTCGCGCAGATTGCGGCCAATCGGCTGCATCGTTTAGAGGATCCGCTGGCGGCGGGCGAAGCGTTGAGTATGTGACTGGCCACCGCGTCGGCTGACGGCCAAAGCTGACGGCCAAAGCTGACGGCCGATGCGGACAGCCGATGCGGACAGCCCATCGCGACGGGAGTGACGGAACGAACATGGCTGAACCCACCAAGCCGCTGCGCCTGCTGGTCGCCGACGACGAAAGCGCCACCCGCATGATGTCCCGCGCCTTGCTGGAGCGGCGCGGTCATATCGTTTCGGAAGCGGCGGACGGCCGCCAGGCGGCGCATGCGGTGGCGACGGCTGAACCGCCGTTCGACGCGGTGTTGCTGGATTTGCACATGCCGGTCTGCGACGGGCTGGAAGCGCTGGAGCTGATCCGCGCCGACGCCGATCCGGCCCGCGCCGGGGTCGCCGTCATCATGCTGACCGCGATTTCCGACCCGGCGGTTGAGCGCACGTTGTTGGATGAAGGCGCCGACGCGGTCTTGGTCAAGCCCTTGCGCTGGGAAAACCTCGCGCCGGCCTTGGCCGCCGCGGTCTCCGCCGCCGATGGGGAGGCGAACCCGCCCGTAACCGCGCCGCCGCTTTCCCCTATCGAACGGCTGGCCGCCGACCTCGCCCCGGAAAAAGTGCGCCGGCTGCTGGACATCGCCTACGCCAACATCGCGCAGCATCAGACCGATCTCACCGCCGCCGCCGACCAAGGCGATGCGATGGAAATCTCCCGTCTGGCGCACAAAATCGCCGGCGTCGCCGGGACTTACGGCTGCGACGCCTTGCGCGCCGCCGCCGCCGCGCTGGAGCGGGAGGCGGAGACCGCCGATCACCCGGCTTTAACGGCGCGAGTCGCCGACATGGCGCCGATTTTCACCGCGGCGCTGGCGACGCTGCGCGATTGGCCGAAACGAGCTTCTTGACGAAAGAAGGCGGCGCGAACAGCCGCCCCCCGCCGCTTCGTCTTACGCCGCGGGCTCCGTCGCTTTATCCGCCATTGCCGAAGCCGGCGCCGGATAGGGCGGCTTGGTGTGGCCGGCGGGGGACAGGGTGAAAATCTCCACCCCCGTCGCCGTCACGCCGATGGAATGCTCAAACTGCGCCGACAAAGACTTGTCCCGCGTCACCGCCGTCCAGCCGTCCGACAGCACCTTCACCTCGTAACGGCCGGCGTTAATCATCGGCTCGATGGTGAAGAACATGCCTTCCTTCAGCACCGGGCCGGTTCCAGGCTTGCCGTAGTGCAAAACCGACGGCGCCTCGTGGAACACTCGGCCCAGCCCGTGGCCGCAGAAATCCCGCACCACCGAGAAACGATGACTTTCAGCGAAGGTCTGGATGGCGTGGCCGATGTCGCCCAGCGTCGCCCCCGGCTTGACCACCGCAATGCCGCGCATCAGCGCGTCATAGGTCACATCCACCAGCTTGCGCGCCTTCACCCCGACGTCGCCGCACAAATACATGCGCGACGAATCGCCGTGCCAGCCGTCCAGCAGCGGCGTGACGTCGATATTGAGGATGTCGCCGCTCGCCAGCCGCTTTTCGCCCGGAATGCCGTGGCAGACCACATGATTGATCGAAATGCAGTTCGACTTGGGAAAACCGCGGTAACCCAGCGGCGCCGGAATGGCGCCGTGGTCGCGAATGAACTGGTCGAGCAGCCGATCCAGTTCGTCGGTGCGCACGCCAGGGACGACATGGGGAGCGATGAAGTCCAACGCCGCCGCCGCCAGCCGGCCGGCCTTGCGCATGCCTTCGAAATCTTCCGCCGAATGGATGCGGATAGGGCGGTTTTCGGTCTGGTCGTGATCCACGGGCTTACTCTGATTTCCCAATGCGAATTCACGCCGCGGCGGGCAGCCGCAGCGGCAAGGCGTCGCCTAATTCAATCCCTTCCAGCGTCAGGACGCAAGCCCGGCATAACACTTCCACGCCAAGGGCCATGGCGCGCCGTAGCGCCGCGTCGTACGCCGGATCGAGATCGGCGGCGGTTGAGACATAAGCGCAATCCATGCGCTGCGCCAGAAAGAACAGCACGGCGCGGTCGCCGGCCTGCGCCGCGTCGGCCAATTCCGCCAGATGCTTGGCCCCGCGGGCGGTGACGCAGTCGGGAAATTCCGCCGCCAGCCCGTCGCCGCGGCCGGGACGGCGCAGGTGGACGTTCTTGACCTCCACCAACGCGCGCGGACGGGCGTCGTCCTCCAGCAGCACGTCGATGCGGGAGTTGCGGCCGTAGGCCACCTCGCGGCGCAGCCGGGCGTAGCCCGCCAGTTCCGGAACGAGGCCGGCGGCGATGGACTCGGCGACGATGCGGTTCGGATGCATGGTGTTGATCCCCACCAACCCGCCGTCCGCCTCCACCAGCTCCAACGTATAGGCGAGTTTGCGTTTGAGATTGGCGGAACGGGAGATCCAAGCCCTTGCCCCGGCCGTATCCAAACCTAACATTGCCCCTGAGTTGGGAACATGGACCGTGACCTCGGCGCCGTCCGGCGTGACGACGTCAGCCAAAAAGCGCTTGTAGCGCCGCAGCAGGCGGCATTCGATTAGGGGAGCGGCAAAGCGCATCGCGGCAAATCCGTCACAGGGGAAGCATCCGTCAGTATGTTGACGTGCGAAAACAAGATAGACACCGAACTAAGCGGCGTTTTAGACTCTTTCCATCAAATTTACCGCTTATTTGTTTCAAGGGGGCGGTTCAAACATGTCGGCCGGCACATTCCTAGAAGACTATCGTCCGGCGACGTTCCTGGAGCGGGGCGTCGCGACCCCCTTCACCACGCCGGTGCTGGCGGCGGCGCGGGTGCGTCCGTCGCGCCGGCTGAAGCTGGAGTTCGTCATCGCCAATCCGTCGGGCGGCCTGGGCTGGTACGTCATGCCTTGGGAAGGGTTGATGACCTTGTCGAAGGTCTCGGTGCATGACGTGCTGTTGTTTGAAAACATCGGCAAGCAGGAACTCATCACCAGATCGGAAGAGCACACGTCTGAACTCCA
>CALGOL010000512.1 GCA_937960755.1 uncultured Azospirillum sp. | reverse complement strand
CTTGGCGCTGGATCGGCGCGGCCATGGCCGCTACGGCTTTTTCATTGTCGGCGCCGGCGGCCCGGCGCGGCTGTTTGAACTGGGGCCGCGCGGCTATCTGGTGGACGCGGCGGAGGAAGCGGGGCTGGACATGTCGGCCGACGCCAAGGCGGCCACGGCGCTGCCGCTGGCGTCGTACCGCATGGATGTTTTCGTCGCCGACGCCCAGGGCCCCAACCGGCTGTTCCGCAATATCGGCGACGGCGGCTATGAAGAAATCGCGGCGGAAAAGGCGGTGGCCGACCTGCGCGCCGGGGCCCATGCGGCGCTCGCGTTCGACGCCGACGGCGATGGGCTGTTCGATCTGTTGACCGCCCACCCGGCGGGTCAACAGCGCTTGTTCTTACAGCGCGCCGGCATGGCCTTCGTTGAGGCGGCGGGGGAGGAGTTGGCGGAAATCGGCCGCGTCGCCACCATGGTGGCGGGCGATTTCGACAACGACGGCTATCAGGAACTGTTTTTCCATGTCGACGGCGGCCGCAACCGGCTGTTCGCCTGGCGCAACGACGAGTGGGCGGAAATCGACCTCGGCGAAGCGGCGGAGCCCAAGGCGTCGGCCGGCGGGGCGGTGGCGGCGGACATCGACGGCGACGGTCGGCTGGAACTGATCCTGAGTCACGGCGGCGGCCACGCCGCGCCGTTGACGGTTTATCGGTCCGCTTCCAATGGCAACAATTGGCTGCGGGTGGCGCCGCTCACCGCCCACGGCGCCCCCGCCAGAGGCGCCCAAGTGGCCTGCAAGGTGGACGGCCAATGGCGTCGCCAGGCGGTGTGCGCCGGCTCAGGCCGGCTGTGCCAGATGGAGCCGGTGGCGCATTTCGGCTTGGGTTCGGCTGACGCGGTTGAGCAAATTGAAATCTGCTGGCCGGACGGCGTCGCCATCGTCATCGACAATCCGCCGATCAATCGCACCCTTAATGCGCCCTATCCGCCGGAATAAAGCTGATTTCCCGAGTCGCAAATGTTTCGGCGCTGAAATATAAAACCATTTTAGATAAATGGATTTCGGTCTTTCGTCGAAAGAGCCGAAAACACGGTTTAGAACTTGGCGCCAAAGGACCGTATGCCTTTCAAGGTGGCGTCATCAATCCTTCCTAAGAATGACGCATTGCAGCAATAACTTCGCGTTTGCAAAATAATGATTGCGCCGCAAGCAATACCAGAAAAAGCTATGTGCAAGATTGCTGCTGGAGGGGCTGCACATGAGCATGGCTGGAAATCAACTTTTCGATCTGTCCCGCGAAGTTCTCGACGTCGCGTCGAAAAAAGTATCGTTGATCGAAGACATCACCCGTCGCACGAAAATGCTGGCGATGAATGCGCTGATCGAAGCGGCGCGGGCGGGCGAGGCGGGGCGCGGCTTTGCGGTCGTCGCCAATGAAGTGTCGGATATTTCAAAACAAGTCAACGTCATCACCAACGACTTGCGCACCGAAATCACCCGTTCGGTCGATCACCTGACGTCCACCGGCCGCACTTTGGTGCAGGACATGCAGGGTAAGCGGCTGGCCGATTTGTCGTTGAACATGGTGGAGATTATCGACCGCAACCTTTATGAGCGCAGCTGCGATGTGCGCTGGTGGGCGACGGACGCCGCGGTGGTGCAGTGCGCGCAACATCCGTCAGAGACTGCGGCGGCGCACGCTTCAAGCCGCCTTGGGGTCATTCTGGAATCATACACGGTCTATCTCGACCTGTGGATCGTCGCCCAGGACGGCACGGTGATCGCCAACGGCCGGCCCGACCGCTACCGTGATGCGGTGGGATCGCGGGTGGCGGATCAAACCTGGTTCCGCGACGCGCTGGCGACCCGCAACGGCGGTGATTTCATCGTCGGCGACGTGACGCGAGTCCGGGCTCTGGATGACAGGCCGGCGGCGATTTACGCCACCGCCATCCGTGAGGACGGCGCCGCCGAAGGGGCTGTGACCGGGGTGCTGGGCATTTTCTTCGACTGGGAGCCGCAAGCGGCGGCGGTGGTCAAAGGCGTTCGGCTGGAAGACGCCGACAAGGCCCGCTCCCGCTGTCTGCTGGTGGATAGGAACCATCGGGTGCTGGCGTCGTCGGACGGCCGCGGCGCGTTGACGGAAAAGCTCAGCTTGCGCACCAACGGCGCGTCGATGGGGCATTATCACGAAATGAACGGCCGCTTGGTCGCTTTCGCCCTCACCCCCGGTTACGAAACCTATGAAGGGCAGGGCTGGTACGGCGTGATTATTCAAGACTCGTAAAGCCGTCGCCAAAGCCGCGCAAGGCCGCCGCCTTGCGCAACACCCGCACGGCCGCCGGGTTCGCGGCCAGCAGGCGGCAGGCCTCAATAGGGTCGGCCCAGCGCACCTCGGTGGCGTCGTCGTCGGCTTGCGCTTCGCCGGATATCCAGTTGGCCGCCAGTTCGACGATGACGTAGTGATATTGCACGGCCCCTTCCGCATCGCGGGTGACGGCGTCCTCCACCGCCACCAATTCGGCAGGCCGCACCACCAGTCCGGTTTCCTCCAAGGCTTCGCGCGCCGCCGCTTGGGCTACGGTTTCGCCGACCTGCTGGGCGCCGCCGGGAATGCTCCACTCCCCCTGCCGGGGCGGTCTGCCGCGGCGCGCCAGCAACACTTCACCGCCGCGCCAGATGACGACGCCGACGCCGACCCAGGGCCGGTCGGGATAGTCGCGCCGGCCGTCGTTCATGGCGCTAATTGACCCACGGAAACAGCGCCATCAGCGATGCGCCGAAGGAATCGGAGCACACCCCGACATTCGCCTTAAAGATTTCGCTCGCTTGACCGAAATTGCCGCCGGCGACGGCGTCCCAAATCAACGAGGCGGTTTCACCGCAGCCCTGCTTGACGGTGGTCGCGGCGACTTCCAGATCTCGGCTCGTCGAATCCAGCGATTTCGCCGCTGAATCCGCCATTGGTTGGAGTTTCGCCGCCGCTTCATCAGCGGCCTTGCCCGCCGCCGAGCCCAAGTCGCGCGCCGCGTCTTGCGCCGCTTGCCCCAACTTGTTGATGCCCTGTTCGATGCTTTGCCCCACGGTGGGGGGCGGCGGAACCGCCGCTTCGGGGCCGCCAGCCAGCGGGGCGGCCTCCATTCCAGTTTTGTCGGTCATGACGCAGGTCCGATGAAGTTGTCGCTTCCCAGCATATAGGGATGCGCTCGTCAGTCGAACAGGTCAGCCGAACAGGGCGTCGATGTCGGCTTGGCTGACGTTGCCGTCTACGCCGCTTTCCGCCGGGCCGTGCAAGTCGAGGTGTTCGTCTTTCTTGGTGACCGAGGGCGGCAGCGGCATCGCTTCGAATTCGCGACGGTTCCACAGGCCCATCATGGCGTCGACCCGCTCTTCAATGAAGGTCAGCGCCCGCACCACCTTGGTGATGCGCTGGCCGGTCAGATCCTGGAAGTTGCAGGCTTCATAAATGCGGACGATGACCTCAACCATGTCGTTGACGCGGTCGGCTTGGTAGCCCTCCGGCATCGACGATTTCAGTTCTTGAATGATTTCTTCCAATTCTTCGGCGCAAGCCATGATGGCGTTGGTGGCGCCTTCGGTGGCCGACACCACCGCCGACAGTTCTTGCGAGGCTTGCAGAAACTTGTCGTCGCCGGCCAGCGGATGGCGCAACGCGGCCATCTCAACCTTAGTCGCCTTAATTCGGCCGGAAATATCGGCGATTTCAGTCTGGATCTGATCGATCTGCGAAGCGTCCATCGCCAGATAACGATCAAACTTCGACCCCAGGTCGGCGATGGCGCGCAGGACGTCGCTATTGTCCACCACAACCGACGCCCCTTCGGGCAGGGCGACCGCTGCGGTCGGGCGGCGGCCGTTAAGCTCGGCGGCTTCGCTTCCCGGCGGCGCATTGCGCTTGGCGCGCTGCAATTCGGCGGTAAACGGTCTGTTGGTATGCTTCATCACGCCCGCCCTTCGCCCCGTGTCGCCCGCCGCGCGCAGGCGGCGATTTATCCTGAATGCGCGTCAAATGCGCGCTGTGATAATATCAAAATTCCGCTTCTGCTTCCCGCTCTTTATCGCCGGCGATCAACCGAACAGCGCGTCGATCGCCGACTGATCCAGCGGGACCGGAGTTTCTTCTTCTTTGGCCGGTTTGGCCGGCTTTGGCGCTGTCGCCGGCTTGGCGGGCTTCGGCGGCGGCGAATCGAACAGGCTGTCGATGTCGGCTTGGCTTTGTTTTTCCGCCGGCGCCGCCGGCTTTGGCGGCGGCGAATCGAACATGCTGTCGATGTCCGCTTGGCTCTGCTTTTCCGCCGGGGCCGGCGGGGGAGGCGGCGGGGGGGCCGCCGCGGCAGGCGAATCGAACATGCTGTCGACGTCGGCTTGCGACACGCCCAAGCCTTCCATCTGCGGGCCGTTCAGCAAGTGGGAATCCGGGCGCTTATCTTCGATGTCCGGGGCGACCTGCAAGCCTTTCAGCCCTTCCGAACCCCAGATGTTCATCATGGCGTTCAGGCGCTGCTCGATATAGCGCAGGGCGTTGACCACCTTGCTGGTGCGCTGGCCGGTCAAATCTTGGAACGAGCACGCGGTGAAGATGTTGTTCACCTCGTTGTCGATCTCATTGCACGCCTGGTCGTCGGCGCCGCCGGCGCGCAGCCGACTCGACAGCTCCAGCAGCTTTTCCGCGGCGTTGAGAATTTCGAACGACGCGCGCTCGGTGGAAATGACGATGGCGTCAAGTTCGCTGGTGGCGGTGACGATTTTGTCCGACTGGCCGTCCGGCGGCCGCAGCGCCGCCACTTCCCGACGGGCGGTTTCAATCGACGCCGCCATTTCCATCAGTTCGCGCCGCAACACATCGACATGCTGCACGGCGCCCATGACGCGGTCATGCTCCGCCCACGAAGCGCGGAACTCTTGCAGCATATTGCGGACTTCTTCAGTGGCGGCGCCCATGGCGCGACGCCGGAACCGCCGAAGAAAAGCGCGGCCCTTCGCGGTGCGGGCCATCGCCTCCTCAATCTGGTCGAATTCCTCGTCGGAGAGTTGCACAAGCGACTCCACCGCGCCCCCCTCTTCGAACAGCAAGCAGGCCGGCCGGATCGCCGGGCCTTAACCAGTACGCGGGCGCGAAAAGCCGCCAACGCCAGGACGCAATCGCCCCGCCGCCAAGCGACTTAGCAGCGCCGTCGTCAAGCGTTCAAGGCGGCGTCAGCCGCCCATCACCGAGGCGATTTTCTGCTTCAGCGTTTCCGCGTTGAACGGCTTGACGATGTAGTTGTTCACGCCGGCTTGCTTGGCGGCGATGACGTTCTCGGTCTTGCTTTCAGCGGTGACCATGATGAACGGAATGCTCGCCAGCTTCGCGTCGGCGCGCACTTCCTTCAACAGTTGCAGACCGGTCATCGGCTCCATATTCCAGTCGGAAATAATGAGGCCGAACTTGTTTTCGCGCAGCTTCTGCAGGGCGCCGACGCCGTCCGCCGCTTCGTCGATTTCCGTGTACCCAATCTGGGTCAACAGATTGCGAACGATGCGCCGCATGGTGGCGTAGTCATCAACGACCAGGATTCTCATCTACCCGTCTCCGCTCTCAACGATTTGCCCTGCTTCGCGCCGCTTCCGGCGAGGTCGGGCTTTCCACCGCCGCCGCCATGTTCGACATAGAACCACTCTTGCCTTAATTGAAGCGAAAAGTCATCCCTTTGCATACGGCGACGACAATATATCAGGCGATTTCCCAAGAAGGGTTAACGCCGCTCGTTTTCCATCAGCGGCGCGGTCGCCGCCGCCAGCCACCGCCGGTCGGCGCCGTCCAGTTCCGGGCCGATTTCGGCGAAGACCCGCGCGTGATAAGCGTCAACCCAGCAGATTTCCGCCGCGCTCAACATGCCGACGTCGATCAAGCGGCGGTCGAACGGGACGAGCGTCAGGGTTTCAAACGCCAGCATCGGCCGTTCCGCCCCGGCTCCTGCGTCGAAGTCGCGCACCGCAATCAGGTTTTCCAGCCGTACGCCGAAACAATCGGCCCGGTAGTACCCCGGCTCATTGGAAATAATCATGCCGGGCTTGAGCGCGGTGGCGTTGGCCGCTTTGGATATGCGTTGCGGGCCTTCATGCACGGAAAGGAAGCTGCCCACCCCATGGCCGGTGCCGTGGTCATAGTCCAAGCCCGCCGACCACAACGGCGCGCGGGCCAGCGCGTCAAGCTGCGAGCCGGTGACGCCGTTGGGGAAAACCGCCCGCGCCAAGGCGATATGGCCTTGCAGCACCAGGGTGACGCAGCGCCGCATGTCGGCGGTCGGTTCGCCCACGGCGATGGTGCGGGTGACGTCGGTGGTGCCGTCGCGGTACTGGCCGCCCGAGTCGACCAGATAGAGCGTGCCCGGCTCCAACCGGCGGTCGGTGGCGGGCGACACCCGGTAATGCACCACGGCCCCGTTAGGGCCGGCGCCGGAGATGGTTTCAAACGACGGCCCGACGTAAAGCGCGTTCGCCTGACGGAACGCGGCCAACTGGTCGGCCGCGGCCGACTCGGCGACCTCGCCGCTGGGC
>CALGOL010000511.1 GCA_937960755.1 uncultured Azospirillum sp. | reverse complement strand
GCGCCTGCGCCGCCGCGGCGACCCGGCGCAAGCGGTCGAGCGCCGCCGGGTGTTGCGGGATTGGCGGCTGGTTCATCGTCATGTCGAGCGGGCCGGTTCTTTCCGGCGCCGGTTTTGTCGGCCGTTCCAGGACGGGCGCCCGAATAATCGGCGCCGCCGCGAGGGGTGTAAGGGCGCTGACGAAGGTGCCTTGTCCGACGCGGGCCTCCACCAGCCCGCGGCGTCCGGCTTCGGCGTAGGCGCGCGATACGGTGGTGAAATCGACGCCCAGGCGCTGGGCCAATTGGCGTTGCGGCGGCAATCGGTCGCCCGGCGCCAGTTTTTCGGCGTTGAGATCGTCGGCGATGGCGTCGGCGATGGCGAGATAGAGCGGCCGGTCGCGCCCGCCGAGGTCTGGAGCCCAGCCGTTTTTCATCGCCTTTTTCCCGCCCGTCCCGCCGTCAGATTTGTACGCGCCGACATTGTATGGATTGTTTGGGGCGGAATCCAAGGGGAATTGAGTGGATGGGGGAGGGCAGGTTGGATGGCGCTTGGCGCTTTTTAAGTTGGCGTCCCCTAGGGGAGGAGACGCCAGCTTCCGGTGCAAGCGCTTGTCAACGAACGCGCTTTCCGGCGGAAACCGAGTGCCGGGGCAGCCGTGGTACACAGAGGTAGTGTACAGGGGCGGGCCATTGTCAATGAAGCCCTATTACATAAAGTGTCACCGTAATCCGGTTCACTGATTTTTTGTGGATTGATGCACTCGATCTTCCAATTCAAACATCGTATAAATCCACTGATTGTCCGATGCCTCTCGGCATTCACTAAGAAATTTTTTATAACCAACAAAAACTCCATATGGATTGAACATTGCCCCTGGTATGTTTGTAACAATCAACTCCATTAAAGATCTAATCGGCTTTGGTTTAGCCCTAATTATAATTTTTCTGGAAACTTGCTTAACATCATCGCTTAGATTCTTTATTACGCCATCAAAATCTTGTATTTCTGAATAAAGCTCTGTGATTTTATCAACTATAAAGCGAAAGTCACCACTTCTCTTGACTTCTAGTAATTCCTTCCAGCTTAGTTGTGAGACATCTGGAAGCACCGTCGCTCCAACAAATTCTATCAAATCAGATTCGGGAAAGCTTTCATGTTTTCCACTTGCAAAATTAATCATTTCATTAATAGCAATTTTTCCCCGTATATCGCATGTCATGCAACATGGAATATTTTTATTTACGAGTGCCCAGAGGCGAATATTATCCACAGAAAATTTTGCAGAGCCTTCGGCTTGTTCGATGTCATATCCATTATCGAACTGCTGAACTCCACAGCGATTCTCGTGGTAACTTAGAAGCGCATTGTGTGCGGCTTGGTAGGGATTTTCAGGATCTGGGTATTTGTAGTGTAATTTTCCTGCATCTTCCCACCGCGGATAACCTTCAAATGAAAATCCATGATACTCTTCTCTTACTTTGCCGCCATCAATTTGGCTTACAGGTATAACGAAATCATCGATAAATGATTTATAATGTGATGGAATATGCCCGCTATCAATTATTTTATGTAAGTAATGCCTTCCATTGACGTCTTCTATTATCAAATTATCAAACCATAGAATATTAAGCTTATCAAATCGACTGAATGCCCCACCATCAATCCAAGATGACATGCCTACGAAAGCGTTTCTGTCGCTATTTTTTCGTTTATTCATGCTAACATATTCCTTGCGAATAATTATTTATTACAGTATACGGATTGTATTTTTGATATTAACAGCAGTACATGGAATTAATATGACAGTTCAATTTTTTTCATGTCTTCAATTACTATCGTGCTTACCCCATTTACCTTGGTAACAATGCTTCATCATACCCCTGCGCCTCCCTCAT
>CALGOL010000510.1 GCA_937960755.1 uncultured Azospirillum sp. | reverse complement strand
ATCAGTACTACTTGAAAGCATATCCGTTGTTTGAGCACTTGTTTTTTCAACAGTAATCAAAGCAACAAAATTATCATCCCCGAACACCTCATCCATCACCGCCCGGACGCGGTGGACGTTCTCGTCGCCGATCTGCACAAAGATCGACCCCGAATCCGTCAACAAATCCCGCGCCACCGTCAGCCGGTCGCGCAGATACGTCAGATAAGAATGGATGCCGTCGCGCCAGGTGTCGCGAAAGGCCCGCACCTGTTCCGGCTCGCGGGTGATGTGCTCGCGGTTGCCGTCCTTGACGTCGCGCGAGGTGGTGGACCATTGGAAATTGCTGTTGAAGCGAATGCCGTAGGGCGGGTCGAAATAGATGCACTGAACCTTGCCGCGCAGCCCCTCCCGCTCGGCCAGACTGGCCATCACCGCCAGACTATCGCCCAGGATCATCCGGTTGGTCCAATTGGCGTCGTGGCGGTAGAATTCGGTAGCCGCTTCCTTATCGGGCAGACCGTTGAAGTCGGCGAACAGGTCGGGGGTTTCCCCCGGCGCCTGTTTGGCCCGTTGGCGGGATTCGCGCTTCAGGTCTTCGATCAGAACTTTGGGGTGGATTTTTTCCTGAATGTAGAGCGGCGGCGCCGCGACCACGAGGTCAGCCGTGTCCTGGTCGTCCTTGCCCCGCCACACCAGTTGCGGGTCGAGGTCGCGGTTGCGGCGCGCGGCGGCTTCGCCGCCATCGGAATGTTGCGCGCCGTGGCGCGCATAGGCGACGCGGACGGGGGCCTTTTCCTCCGGCGTCAACAGCGGCTCCATCTCGGCCGGCGGAATGTGGCGGCGCTTGTCTTCCTTGTGCCGCAAGGTTTCCACCTGCAACCGCTTCGACCCTTTTTCTTGCGCCATGTTGCTTTAAACTCCCCCCGGTTCCGTCGAATCCGGCGTCGCCGTCGGACGCTGGAACCCGCTGCGGACAGCGTCAATGTGTTCAAACAGGCTGGGATCCACGTTCCGCCACAGTGGATCGAGATAGACCCGGACTCCTTCGCGACGGGCGAGTTTGGCGACCGGGACGAAATCGCTGTCCCCGGCCACCAGGACGATAGTGTCCGCTTGTTTTTTCAGCGTGATGGACGCGATGTCCATGCCCAGCCGCATATCCACCGCTTTTTGACGCAATCCGGGCGCAAAATCATCGTCGGTCAAATCGGCGACGACCCGGCGCCCGGCAAGCAAATCCGCCTGCGGCCGTTCTTTCAATATCCACGACCGTTCGCGGCGGACCTCTCCGAGCCGAACCGCAAAGCTGTGGCGGCGACGCAGCAGGTCGAACAGCGCAAGACGGAATTTCGCCTCGTCCGATTTGGCGTAATCAATGCCGCGCTTGCTGATGGGCAGATGACCTTTTTCCCGGTAGGGATTGGCGTCGTAATAGAAACAACGATAAAGCAGCGCATGCGGGTTCGCCACGCAAGCGGTTTGATTGAGATAGGTGAGATGATTGTAGACCAGTTGCCCGATGGCGCGATCAACTTGGGCCGGGTCGCGGGCGTCAATATCCCGCCGAACGGAATTCAGGCGCTTGAGGAAATAGCCGCCGTCAATGAGGATCGCCACCTTCATCGTGCGCGATCCCAAACAATAAAAAAGCCCCCAGGGGTCGGCCGTCCCAGGATCACGAGGGGAGCGGCGTACTGCCAGGGGGCGGATGCAGCGCGATTCTGCGGTTCAACCGCAATATAGTCAACAGAAAACATATCACCCGGCCATTTCGTTCGTTCGATGAGCGGCGGAAATTGTCATAGAGTCAATCAGTTCGCCAAACTTCCCCTCGATATCATACATTTCGGTGAACTCGGCGAAGGCCCAGCGACCGAAGCTTCCCAACTGGTTCACCCCCGGTATCCAGTAGCGGCGCATGGTCTCCGCCTTGTCCTTGGCGTCTTCGCCGCGATAGCCCTTGATCTCGACGACCAAGTTAAGCGGATCGTCAGGGCCGCCGCCGTCGTCGATGCGGACGATGAAGTCCGGCAGATAACGGCGCTGGTCGCCGGCGAACAGGTATGGAACCTCAAAGCCCAGCCCGTGATTCTTGACATAGGACAGCACTCGCGGATGCCCTTCGACGACGCGGCACAACTCCGCCTCCCACGCGCTGTCGCAGACCAGCCAGTTGACGTGGCTTTTGCGCGGATCGGCGCGCCAACGCAGTTCCTTTGACGTGGTGAAGTTCACCAGGGCGGTCGAACCCTTGGGGTTGTAAGGGTCGAGCACCGCTTTGACCGGGTGGTCGCCGATATGGGCGGCGGTGATGGCGGCGACGATCCGCGCCGCCGCCATGTCGGCGATTTCGTAATAGATCAACTGCGCCTCGAACGTCCCGCCGCGACAGCGCAGATAGCCGCCGTCCAGCCATTGCTTGGCGATGCGTTTCAACTGGCCGAACAGGTGGTTTTTCGGCGGCTCGCCGGGGTCGCGGTAGTGGCGGTACAGCAGGTGCTTGGCGAGATGGAACAGGACGGTCGAGCGGCGCATGCCGTCCAGATGGGTGATGGTCAAATCCACCCCTTCGCCGACGATGCCCTGGTTGCGGGTCGTTGTCGGCCCGACCAGATCGGGGGTGAGGTCAAGGATCGAATCCTCGCTGAACGCCGCGCTCAGGCGTTCTTCCGGCAGTTCGACCCGATAGCCTTCGACGCGGGGGAAGACGATTTCCAAATGGTCGCGCTCCGGCCGCACCGCTTGCACCCGCACGGTTTCCCGCGGCGGCGCCGGTTTGCTGACCACCGGCTTGGCGGTGAAGTCGAACGGCACCCCCAGCACGTCGGCGTATTCGACATCGAACAGCCCGTCGGCGTTAAGGTCGTAGGATTGCCGGCGCAAGGCGCGCCCGACCACCTGTTCGCACAGCAATTGGGCGCCGAACGCCCGCACCCCCAGCACATGGGTGACGGTGTTGGCGTCCCAGCCTTCGGTCAGCATGGCGACCGACACCACGCAGCGGATGGATTCGCCGAGCCGCCCCGGCTTGCCGACGGTGTTCATCACCTCGCGCAACAGGTCCTGATCGGAGAGTTTGGCCCCGTCGCGCAGGTCGCCGCTGCGCTCCATAATCTCCCGGCGGAAGCGGTCGATTTCGTCCGCCGCCATGTCGCGGAAATCCTTGTCCAGCGCTTCGCCGGATTCCAACTGCTCGCTGTCGATCAGCAAGGTGCGGGGGCGGGCCAGCCGCCCGCCGGTTTCATCATAGTTGCGGAACAGCGGCAGTCGGCCGAGGTGCAGGGTTTGCGCCCCGTCGCCGTCGTCGCGCTCAAACCCGGCGATGAAATCGTAAACCAGCTTGGAGGTGGCGGTGTTGTTGCACACCACGATGAATACCGGCGGCACGGCGATATTGGCGTCGCGCCACAGCCGGAACACCTTTTCATAATGGCCGTAGAGCGCCTCCAGCGCGGTTTGCAGTTCGGCCGGCAGTTTGAACGGGTCGAGGATTTTCCCCGATCCGCGGCCTTTTTTGGGCATGTCCTTGCCGATATGCTTCCACAACTCGCGAAATTTCGGCATTTCGGCTTCGGCGATATTGTCGGCCACCGGGACGCGGGGCAGCTTGACGATGCCGCATTCGATGGCGTCCATCAGCGAAAAATCGCTGACCGTCCAGGGAAACAGCGTGCCCTCGCGGTAGCCGGAGCCGTTGAGGAAGAACGGCGTGGCCGACAGGTCGAACACCGCGCGCAGGCCCAGTTTGCGTTTCACCGTCTCCAGCCCGGAAATCCACAGCCGGGCCGCTTCGTTATTCTTTTTGGCTTCGTCCTTGTCGTCGCCCTTGAGGTCGTCGATCCCGGCGTCGGGTTCGGCCTGGGGCTTTTCGCGGTAGCAGTGGTGCGCTTCGTCGTTGAGAACGACGATGTTTTTCAAGCCCATCAGGTCGCCCAGCACCCGGCGCACCATCTGTCCCTCGGTTTCCAGCGTCTGCACCGGCGCGCCGCGCCGTCCTTCCAGCAAGGCGCGGGCGCCCTTGGCCAGCGGCATGGTTTCTTTCAGCTTGAAGGCGTGAAAGTTGGTGATGACGATTTTGGCCTTGGCGATATCGGGCAGCATGTCGGCGGGCGCGATTTCGCGATGGCGGAAATAGCTGTCGGGGTCGTTGGGCAGCAGCACCCGCAGCCGGTCGCGGATGGTGACGCCCGGCGCCACCACCAGAAAGCCGTTGGAGAACTTTCGGGTGTTGGGGTGGCGTACCGCGTTAACGGTCTGCCACGCGATCAGCATCGCCATCACCGTGGTCTTGCCGGCCCCGGTGGCGAGTTTCAGCGCCAGACGCAGCAGCTCCGGGTTGGCCATGGCGTTGGCGCCGTCGATGTGCCGCCAGACGTCGCCCTTGCGCGGGGCCACTTCGGTCAACCAGATGGCGGTTTCCACCGCTTCGATTTGACAAAAGAACGGTCGCGGTCCCATGAACGGGTGATGGCGCCAGTGACGCAGCAGCCGGGCGGTTTCCGCCGTCACCCCCCATTTGTCGGGATTGGGCAGCGCGCGCCACGCCGCCACCTGTCGGCGGATTTCATTGATGATCGGCGTCGGGTTGTAGGCCTGTTCTTCGGTCGATAATCCGTCGCCGGCGTCGAGCACCAGTTCGCCCTGGCCCCGCGCGCGGCGCTGCTTTTTTGGCTTGGGCACCGGGGTGGTGAGGTCGGAGCGGCGGCGACTGTCTTCGATGACGTCTGTCGGCTGCCCCGAAGCGTCAAGCCGCCAGTGCCGGGCCGGTTCCCCGTACGGTGAGTTGAGAATCGGCCGATCAAAAAAAGTTTCCGCCATTTTGCCCGCTTGCCCGTTCTTTTTATGCGCGGGATGATGGCAGCGGTGAACAGGATGCGCAAGCTGGGAACCCATCCTATTCAAACGTGCTTCACAGTGTGTTTGGAGCGGGTCGCGCAAAATCGGCATTGATTTGAAGCGTGAATCCGCTCGTCAAATCAAACAATAATGCGCGGCGCCGTTGCAGATTCAACGCGCGGCGCTCTAAAAATTATCTGATGACGGAAAGCCCCTTTAAAATCGACGCCGACAGCCTGGAAATATCGTCAATACGCTTTGACTGTTCTTCAAGCCGGGCAGAGCAGTAAATTGCTGTCGGATACGCGCCGGAAGCTAAATAATTTATCCTGTCTTGTCCTGTTTTTAGCTTGTATATTTCCCTCTCGATATGCCCAAGGCGCGTGAAAATCTCTTTCATGTCCGCTTCGCGCGCCTCAACACCGGTGATTTTCGTCGTATTTTGGGTCATATCATCCTCATTCGTGTTGTTTCTTGAGGTGAACAGGCAAGCAGGAATTACAATTTTCCTTTCTTGCCCAACGCATTAAGTTTTTCCCCTGCGTCCGGCAGCCATGCGCCGATGTGGTTGACGACCGCCCGCTCGTACATTTCGACGCCGGCCTGTTGCTGATCCGCCAACCAGCCGGGATTCAACTTGCTGTGACATGAGGTGGACGCGCCCTTGAGATCAAGCGCGCGCGCCCATACGGAGGACCCGCCGTTTTTTATGTCAATGGAGCCGCCGGCGTCCGCCACATGCTCCATCTCTGAACAACCGATACCGAGCGTGACGGCGCTTACCGCCATATTGCGGGCGGTGTTGTATTTATTATTCACAATTCCATTTTCGGTTTTTCCGGACAAATTTATAGATATCTTAATTTCCGCGTCATTATTAACTGAATATCCTGATTTCTTTAAAGCGTCTCCGGCTAACAATCGATACTGCTGCACAACATAACTGTTTTCTGCATACGGCTGCCCTTTTTGATCTGCAAAATTCAAAACCAGAGCAACCGGCAGACCGGCTCCGTCGGCGGAAGCGATCGAACCTGTATACGTACTCGGGATCGGCATTGTTTTGGTTGTGCAGGCGGACGCCAACAAAATTGCAGAAAATGCGATATAAATCGAACGAAGCCTCATTCCTTCTCTCCTTTAAGCGCCATCGCAAAGCTACGACGCGACGCTAATTAGCTTTTTGCTTCTAGTAAATCTATTTTTCGTCGTCCACATTCGGAAACGAATAAGATTGAAATTTATTAGAAGTCAAAGCATGCATTTGATTCTCACCCCGACATTAAGTTGATATATCAAGTCAACTTACTGCCGGGGCGCCCTAAGATGTATTATAATCGAGCAAGTTCCTGCTCTATTTTTTTTGCCGCTATTCTAAGATTTTTCATGGTCTCCGGATGAAGCATGAAGTCCGCCGCAATTACATTTCCTTTTTCATCCGTTACAACTGTCTCCGGCAGAATCGCCCATAAGTTGGCCGTCTCATCCCCCCGGAAGCGTCGAATAGACCGCGTAAGCCCCCCCAAGGCGGCACGCTTGCGCTCCCAAGTCGTCAATCCAAATTGATTCGACATATCGTCGCAACTGACAACTCCATCTTTGGAGTTAATGAATAAATCTATAATAGATTTTTTATTTTTCTCACTAGTTTTAGGTAGTCAAATGCAAATCGTTCTCCGAGAACAATCAAATTTTTATATGTTTTGAATCTCTAATCAATTGATGTATTGCTTACAAATCTTGCTGAGTAATACAATTCATACGTATCTATATCGAGGAATACGCAAAATTTTACAACGATATTATGTTTCATTTTGGTGTCTTCCTCGTAGCGCGCGTATGCCTCCGGCGTCATTTTGAAAAGGTGAGCTATCTCCGGTATCGACACCCCTGCTTTTTCGCGGGCTTTTTTCGTTGCAGTGATAAAAGCCGCGTCATATCCAGCATTCATGTTAGTAATCCTTCTTTTTCGTTGTCTTAAATTGGTTTCGATATTTTGCTTTTCCGGGCAGACGGGCGGGACGACCGTCCCTCAACGGCGTGGTGTAATCGCCTGTCGGGCGAACCCACGGCCCTCTCAACAAGGGGAGCCAATCGGCGCCAGGGTTCAATGCGGTGACCAAGGAGCGAATCGTCCGCCATTGGTCGTAGCGAGTGGATGGCGACAGTTCATGACAATGATGGTCTAAGTACCAGCGTAAGTGCTTGGCTCTCCATCGATACGGGCCGGTGTTGAATCGCCGCCAGATCACCGCCCCGATTATGGCCGCGCGTTTCAAGTGCGCCTTCACGGTAGCCGCCGCCCCTGGCTGACTGTGGGCGAGAAGCGCCATCGCCTGCGCCGCCGCCTGATGTTGGGTGGCCGGGTTCATCTTTTGCCTCCAACCGCCGGTCGGCGTCCGCCAAGGTAAGCGGTCGTGACGTCGGCGCGCCCGTGACCAAGCATCTCCCCTATTTTTTCGCGGGCGCGGTTATCCTCAACCCGGTCGGCGCGAAGGCCATCACCGACGCAAGGGGCCGTACATCCCGTAAGCTGCTGATATTTTTGACAAGCCCAGGCGGCGCGAAGGTCATGGATGGTGGCCAACCCGGCCTGCCGCAACGCCGGCAGAGCGACCGCATGGGCATGCCGCCGGAAAGCAATCCACGTTTGATCGACCGGAACTAGGCATGATCCAGCGCCTTGCAGCGCAGCAGCACGCACCAAGGCCGACATTCCGGCGTCATCCACCCCGACCCAGCGGGGGACATACCGGCCCCGCCCGCCCTTAGTTCCACGGCGCACATCAATGGCGCCCCGGTGACGGGCCTGCCTCAACGCCTTGCGGGCGTCCAGCAACGCCGCTTCCCGCATCCGCAAGCCAAAGAGACGAGCCAGTTCAAGCAGGGAAGCAACGCGCGGTTCCCCCTTCTCGCGAAGGGCGGCGGCGACAACCAAAACCGCATCGCGGTCCATACCCGCCGGCGCCGTCGTCCGGATTGACGATCGAGCGCCAATTCGCTGTCGGGGTGAGACGCTGATATGCCCGTCGCCGCGAAGCGCTTTCAGCACCACATTCACGGAGGAGATCAGATTGACGGCGTAACTCACCGCCATTTCATCCGCCGCCACCCGACCGGCAAGATGGTCGCCATAGTGCTCGACCAGCCGCAATGTGACGTCGCGGGCGTCGCGAACGCCATTTGCGTGACACCATCGAGCAAAAACGGCCCATCGCAGACTATGTGCGGCGACCGTCGCGAAATGCCCCTGATATCGCGCCTCAAGACAGCGCTTTCCTGCAAATTTCATCGTCTTCCCCCAAACAAAATTTCGATTTCCACCAACTGTCGACATCGAAAACCCCTGAATTGTTGAGTATTAAACCACTATAGCCGGCGGTCGCGGCAGTCAGTATTTGCCTATTCATTTTGTTCTCCTTGATTATTGTTATCGGTCTCTTTGATCCACTCTCTATCTCGACACAGCGCGTCTGGACGGCGATCGCCGCGGGCACGGGCCGGCGGTCGTACCGCCGTCGAAAGGGAGGAGATCAATACCGATGAGGGATGGCGAGACGCCGCTTTTGGTGTGGGGTGTAAACGGCTTAATCTATTGATTACGCTGCAATTTATCGCGACGCCTCGACCCCGTCTCTGTTGGGATATCCTGCACGCGAACAACGCCTCCCGGTGAAAGCGGGAGCGCGCGGCTGAGCTGTCTATCGCGTCTCAGTCCGATGCCGGGCAGGTCTCAGGGATCTGACGGGGCCTGTCCTTACCGACGCGCCGACAGGGCGCGTGCTACGACGAAACAACAGACGGAAAAATCAGCACAGCAGTTGAGGGAGGGTGGCGGTCGTGACCGCAAAGTGTGCTCGGCAAAAGCACAACAACCGTTGCCCAAGCCTCAGCATCGGGCAGTTTTCCGGCTTTTCGCCGGTAAGTGTCCACCGAAGCGGAAAGTTAACGCCCTTAGCGGCAGGCTCCGCCGGCCAGGGTCGTTCAACGCTGGCTGTGTGCAGGTGAGTCGGATATGTCACGCTTG
>CALGOL010000509.1 GCA_937960755.1 uncultured Azospirillum sp. | reverse complement strand
GCTGGGCGACGCCGACCGGCTGCGGCAGGTGATCCTCAACCTGTTGTCCAACGCGGTTAAATTCACCGATTACGGCCGCGTCGATCTGTTGGTGGAGCCCGGCCCCGGCGGCCGCACGGTGTTTTCCGTCACCGACACCGGCATCGGCGTGCCGGAAGAACGTCAACGCGACCTGTTCCAGCGCTTCACCCAGATCGATCGCAGCCGCGGCGGCGCCGGCCTGGGGCTGGCGATCTGCCGGCGGCTGGTGGAGTTGATGGGCGGCACGGTGGGGGTGCGCAGCCGGCCCGGCGCCGGTTCGACTTTCTGGTTCGCCATTCCCCTGCCTATCGCGCCGGCGGATGACGCCGACGCTCCACCTGAGTCCCCGGCCGCCTACCCCCGTCCGCGTCGCATTCTGGTGGTGGAGGACGTGGCGATGAACCGGGAGTTGGCGGTGGCGGTGCTGCGCAACGCCGGCTTCACCGTCGATGCGGTGGGCGACGGCGCCGCCGCGCTGGCCGCGGTGCAGCGCACCCGTTACGACGTGGTCTTGATGGATGTGGAAATGCCCGGCATGGACGGGCTGGAGGCGGCGCGCGCCATCCGCGCGCTGTCCGACCCGATTGCGGCGAACACGACGATCATCGCGCTGACCGCGGTGATCGCCCCGGCGGACGCCGAACGCTGCTACGCCGCCGGCATGAACGGCCATATCGCCAAGCCGCTGGACCGGGAAGAGCTGCTGGCGGCGTTGCGACGGGCGGAGCGCGAGGACGAAGCGACCGACAGCGCCGCCGCTACAACTCCCGCGGCAGCAACAGCGTGACGCAAGCCCCGCCGCGGCCGTCGTCGGCGGGTTCAATCCACACCCGGCCGCACAGCGGCCCGGTGACGGCGTTGTAAACGATGGTCAGCCCCAACCCCTTGCACCCGCGCGCGCGCTTGGTGGTGTAAAAGGCCTCGAACAGCTTGCGCGCCGGCTCGTCCGGCAAACCCCCGCCATAGTCGCGCAACGTCACCCGTAGGGCCGGCCGACCGCCCAGCCGATCCGGCGCCGCCTCCACATCCAACCGCCGTGCGGGGGCCTCCCCGCCATCGGCGTGAATCGGAGCGTCGCCGTAGGCGTGAATCGCCGCATTGTCGAAGATCTGCCGCAGCACCCGTTCCAGATGGCCGCGGTAGCCCAGCCAGGGAATGGCGGCGGCGGCGGGCATGCGAATTTCCAGCCGGGCGTCCGGGCGGTCCATGGCGAACAAGGCGGCGGCGTGACTTATGACGTCCACCAGATCCAGCGGCTCCAGCGGTTCGGCGTCATGCAGCGCGGCGATGGTGGTGAAGGTCTCCATCAAACCGGCGCAGCGCTTCAGATTGTCCACCAGCAGGTCGACCGCCTCCCCCGCCGCCTCGCGGCACTGCGGCGGCAGCGCGCCGGCCAGATGGCTGGCGGCGGTGATGCAGACGCCCAGCGGCGTGTTCAGTTCATGCGCCAGCCCGGTGACGGCTTGGGTGATGGCGCGATGGCGGGCGAGTTCGGCTTCCGCCGCGTGGGTGCGGCGGTCCAAATCCTCTTGCACCACCCGTTCCGACACGTCGCGGATTTTCAGCGACAGTTCACGCAGCAGCTTCGACAGCATGGCGGGCGACGGCGCGATAACGTCATGAAAATCTTGCCGCGACAAGACGAACAACCGGCAAGGGGACACCGTCTCCACCGTGGCGGAGCGCTGGCCGCCGTCGATCATCGCCATTTCGCCGAAGCACTCGCCGGAATGACGGCGGCCGATCTCCACCTCGCCGCCGGAAGCGTCCCAGCGCAGCACCCGCACTTCGCCATCCAGCAGCACGAAAAGCGCGTCGGCGTCGTCGTCCTGGCGCACCAGCACGGCGCCGGCGGGCACGTCGACCACGCGCCCGCGCGCCGCCACCGCGGCCCGTTCTTCCCTTGAGAACGCATCGAACAGTTCGACCCCGTCCAATGCGGTCGCCATCGTCGCCATTCGCCTTTCCCTCGTCCCAGACAAACCACTGTAGCGGAATGTCGGCGGCGGCGCATGTAGAACCGCTATGCGTTCAAAGCGTCTAAGCGGCGCCGAATTTCCGCCGCCAGCCCGTCGGATGCCGCCTCAATCATGTCCAGCACCCGCTCGAACCCCTCGCCGTCGCCATAGTACGGGTCGGGCACGTCTTTGCCCGCCAGCGGGGGTGGAGCGAAGTCCATCAATAGACAGACCTTGGCGCGCGACGACGGCGGCTCCATCATCTTCAGCGCGTCCAAATGGCCGCGGTCGAGGGCGAGGATAAGATCAAAGGTGCGGAAATCATTGGCCGACACCCGGCGGGCGCGCTGGCCCGACAAATCAAAGCCGCGGACGGCGGCGGCGCGCACGCTGCGCGGGTCCGGCGCCTCCCCAACGTGATAACTATGGGTTCCGGCCGAATCGATCCCCACCCGATCCCCCAATCCGGCCGCGGCCGCCTTGGCGCGGAACACGCCTTCCGCGGTGGGGGAACGACAGATGTTGCCGGTGCAGACGAACAGAACCTTGACCACGGGTAACGACTCCCTGTTGGATGACGCCGACGTCATACCCCACCTTAAGGACGGCGCCATGCGTTTTTCACCGCCTGACGGCGCGCACATCGTCATTTTAACCGGCGCCGGCATATCCAAGGAATCCGGTCTCGACACTTTTCGCGACAAGGACGGCATCTGGGCCAAGGTGCGGCTGGAGGATGTCGCCCGGCCGGAAGGCTTCGCCCGCGACCCCGCCCTGGTGCATGCTTTTTATAACGCGCGGCGCCGCAGCCTGCTTGATCCGGCGGTGCAGCCCAACCCCGCCCATCTGGCGTTGGCCCGGCTGGAGCGGGAATGGTCCGGCCGCACGCTGATCGTCACGCAAAACATCGACGACCTGCACGAGCGCGCCGGCAGCGCCAACCTGCTGCACATTCACGGCGAATTGCTGAAAGCCTTTTGCCTGCATTGCCGCGCCGTCGAGCCGTGCCGCGGCGACCTGACCAAAGACGACGTCTGCCCCAACTGCCTGCGCCGCGGCGGCATGCGCCCCGACGTGGTGTGGTTCGGCGAAACGCCCTATCACATGGAGGAAATTTATCAGGCGCTGAGCGATTGCGACCTGTTCGTCTCCATCGGCACTTCGGGCAACGTCTATCCCGCCGCCGGCTTCGTCGCCGAAGCGCGCAACAACGGCGCCTACACGATCGAACTAAATTTGGAGCCGTCGGCGGGGGCCAGCTATTTCCATGAATCCATTCACGGGCCAGCCAGCGAGATCATCCCGGCTTTCGTCGCTGAATTGCTAGGGGGCTAGCCGAACAAACTGAGCTGGTCGCCAGGGCGGGGCGGCGGAGAAAACAAATCAGTGCGGGCGGCGACGGCGCCTTTGCTCAAGCCTAACCGGGCGCAGACCCGTTCCAGCCGGCGGCGCAGCAAGTCGGCGTAAGGCCCGGTCCCTGCCATGCGCGCGCCGAAGCGCGGATCATTGAGCCCGCCGCCGCGCGACTGGCGGATCAGCGACAAGATGCGTTCCGCCCGGTCGGGAAAATGCGCCCGCGCCCATTCGCTGAACAAATCGGCGATTTCGAGCGGCAGGCGCAGCAAAATGGCGTTGGCGGCGACGGCGCCTTGATCGGCCGCCGCTTCCACCAGCCGCTCCAATTCGTGGTCGTTGAGCGCCGGGATCATCGGCGAGGCCAGCACGGCGACCGGAATTCCCGCCGCGCTCAATTGGCGGATGGCGTCGAGCCGGCGTTCGGGCGACGCCGCCCGCGGCTCCAGCTTGCGGGCCAGGGCGCGGTCGAGGGTGGTCAGCGATATCGCCGCCTGCGCCAAGCCCTTGGCCGCCATTGGGGCGAGAATGTCGATGTCCCGCGCGATCAGCGCCGATTTCGTCACCACCATCACCGGATTGTTATAGGCCGCCAGCACTTCCAGAATGCGCCGGGTCAGCCGGGTTTCCCGCTCCACCGGCTGATAGGGATCGGTGTTGGCCCCCAGCGCTATGATTTGCGGGCGGTAGCTGGGGGCGCGCAACTCCCGCTCCAGCAGTTCGACGGCGTTGGGCTTGTGGAACAGCTTGGTTTCAAAATCCAGCCCAGGCGACAGGCCAAGATAGGCGTGGGTCGGCCGGGCGTAGCAATAGACGCAGCCATGCTCGCAGCCGCGATAGGGGTTGATCGAGGCGTCGAAAACAATGTCGGGGGAGTTGTTGCGGCTGATGACGCTGCGCGCCGCGTCCACCCCCAAGGTGGTGCGCAACGGCGGCAAGTCGTCGTCAAAGGGGCCGCCCCAGCCGTCGTCAATCAAGACCCGCGCCGTCGCCTCGAACCGCCCGCTGCGGTTAGAGACGGCGCCCCGGCCTTTGATCGGCTTATCCGGCAATTCCTCATCCATGCCGTCGACTATAATACGAACATAAAAAGAACAAAAGCTGGGAACGAGCAAAAATTCGCTTGATGACCGTCAAGGCCGATGGGGCGGCGCTGGCGGACAGTGGGCGGGCCGCTTACTCCCGGAGAATTCCCGATGCCCGACACGGCCCTGTCTGTTGACGCCGCCCCTTACTACCAACCGGCCGCCGATGAATGCGCGCTGTTTGAGCACGCCTTCAATCATCAGCTTCCCTTGTTGCTGAAGGGGCCGACCGGCTGCGGCAAGACCCGTTTCGTGTCGCACATGGCGGCCAAGCTGGGGCGCAAGCTTTACACCGTGTCTTGTCATGATGATTTGACCGCCGCCGATTTGACCGGGCGTTATCTGATCCGCGGCGGCGACACGGTGTGGTGCGACGGGCCGCTGACCCGCGCGGTGCGCGAAGGGGCGATTTGCTATCTCGACGAGGTGATCGAGGCGCGCAAGGACGTCACCGTGGTCTTGCACCCGTTGACCGACGACCGGCGGGTTTTGCCGCTGGACCGCACCGGCGAATTGCTGGAGGCGCCGCCGGGCTTCATGCTGGTGGTGTCGTACAACCCCGGCTATCAGAACATCATGAAGTCGCTGAAGCCGTCGACGCGCCAGCGTTTTTTGGCGCTGGAGTTTGGTTTTCCGCCGGTTGAGACCGAAATCAAGGTGGTGTCGCAGGAATCCGGCCTGCCGCCCGGCAAGGTCGAGCCTTTGGTGCGTTTGGCCGGCGCTTTACGCGATTTGAAGGGCCAGGATTTGGAGGAAGGGGTTTCGACCCGGCTGCTGGTCTATTGCGCGACGTTGATTCGGTCGGGCGTCAAGGCGGAGCGCGCCATTCGCACGGCGATGATCGAGCCTTTGACCGACGACCCCGATGTCCGCCAAGCCCTGCTGCGGGTGGCGCAAGTGACGCTGGGGTGAGGGTAATGCAAAGGTGGCGTCAAGGCCGCAGCTTGACGCCACCTTTGCGCTTCACTTTGGCGGCGATACGGAACAGATCGGGCATATTGAGGCGATCATCGGAGAGCTCTTCGATCACGCTGATATGAAGTAGCGACTGGATCAAGGCGACGAGCCCTTCCCGCTCGCCCATTTCTTCCGACAACTCCACAGGCGGCAGGTAACGCCCGGATTGATTGGCTTCCGTTCCACGTTTAATTTTTTCCAGCGTCTTTTGAAACAGCCATCGCCCCAGTAGCTCATCCTTGGTGATAGGGACAATCAGTCCTTCCAAAGGGTCAAGGGCGGTTTTGATCCAGCCATAATCTTCTTTCAATTCGTCGACACGGATATACGACGCTTGGCGCACTCCTTGCTGAATACCAGAGACGTCTAAAATCGTTGATGAACTATTTTTGGTTGATTTCGCAGCCTCTCGCATCGCAATCAAAAAGCTGCGCGGCGTGGCGTATCCCGAAGCGTTGGCGAGATGATTCGGCGTCCAGTCGTAAGTGCGGCCTCGCCGGGCGTTGGCGCCCATGTACAGCCCCGCAATCGCCGAAAAAACGGCGCGTTGAACGTCTTCATTCTCCAGCAAATCACCGTGCGGCGTGTAGACACCATCTTCCTCAACGAAGGAAAGATAGAAAATTTTCCCGACTTCATCTCGGAAGGCGGTTCCCGCTTCTGAATGGTTGGCGAGGCGCATCCACAAAAGATTGTAAAGGTCGCGCCGTTTCCATAGCAACTTGACTTCGTTGTGACGAAGCTTAGAGGCGTCCCCCATCGCCCAAAGCTTACCGTCATCGGCCATGTCAGGGCGGATAAACAGTTTTATTTTGATGCGTTTGAGGGAACGTAAATCCAGCGCCAACCGCAGTAGGCCGGTGGTCAAGGCGCGGATATCCTCCCAACTCGCCGCCAAACGATCCAATGCGTCAAAAACAGCCAGATAGGTTTCGCCGTTTTCAGATAAGCGGTGATCCAGCGCCTCGAAAGCGGCGCTACGACCATCTTCATCATCCGCCACCCATCTGACTTTCTTCGTCCAATCCTCTGACGGCATGCCGTCGGGGCGATAAGGCGACTGATCGAGAACCACAGTGCGCCATATTATGTCGGCGCTGTATTGCGACCGGAGCGTCGCGAGCTTTTCTGCGTCAGGGTGCCTCGTCTTGAAAGTAGCGTCAGAGAACCCCAACGAGACATGGGTCTTCTCTAGTCCAAGCCTAGGATAACGCCGCGCAATATGGGCGCGGCCTTCCGTATTGGTCAATGTCGCCGACCAATAGCTTTTCCCGGTTCCGCGGTCGCCAACCACCAGCACGCGCTGAGGATCAAGAGCCCCGGCGTGGTCGCGCACGATGACCAAATCCGCCTTTTTCGGTGGTTTGGTGGCGATCCACGCGGTTTCAATCTCCATCTCCGCCAGACTGGGGCGGATCGGTTCAACGGGAAAGGACAGCGCCGTCATGTTTGACCGTCCGAAAAATAATCAACGAACGCCCCGAAGAAGGCGTTGTAAAAATTGGTGTCCAGCAATTCAGGATTCTTGCGTGGATCGAACCTCGAATATACGTCAGTGCCGATCACATACAGCGGATAATGCGGCGCCTCTTCGTTATCCAGATCAAAACTGAAGGCGTCCGGGGCGTCGGCGTCGGCGACGTCGTAAAGCCCGTTCAGCCACAGACCCCAGCAAGCATCGGTAAACGGTTTTCGGTCGCGTTCTAAGGGCGGCGCTTTGCCCTGCACCATTTTCAGCCGTTCACGGAAAGCCGCTTTACTCGGGTCTGTTTCCACCAGCCGGCTTAAATGGCCGAACAGATAACGGTAATCGTCGAAGTTCTGCGCCGAGTCCGCGGCGAACATCAGCACTTCCGCCCCCAATCCCAATACGGAAGCGGCGGAGGTTTCATGCAGTCCGGCGCGCACGTCGATCAGCACCGTGTCATAAGATTTGTTCGCCTCCAGCCGTTGCAGGAAAGCGGCGGCCTTGGCGGTGAACGACCGGCCGACGAATTCCCCTTTAGCCGCCCCAGGCGTATAGACCCGCGCCAGCTTGCCGAGGTAGTCCCCGGCATTCTCCAACGTCTTTTTCCCGCCTGCCGAGACGACGTCGACAAAGCCGTCGCCGGTGGTGAAGACGCTTTCGCCGATAAGGTCATCCAGCAACATATCGTCATGCATGCCCAGACCGGCGGCGACGAACCAGTCGACAACGCCGTAGTCGGGAACCTTGTCTTCTTTCCGCAGCAGACTGCCCAGCCCCGGCGCCTCCAAATCGAAATCGACCGCCAGCACCCGTTGACCCCGGCGCGCCAGTTCGGCGGCCGCGACGCAAAGGGCTGTCGAGCGACCGACGCCGCCCTTGATCGAGTAGAATGCGAAACGTTTGGGGGCGACCGGTGGTTCGATGTCGGACAGCACCAGCCAGTCTTCTCCCGCCAAGCGCCGGTCGATCAGATTGATGCGGTACTCGGTTCCCTGGCGGGTGACGCGAACGGAAAGATAGGGGTCATTTAGCAGGCGAGCGGCCATATCGTCGTCGCTCGTCACGCAAATGACGTCGCCGGTCTTGCCGCCATTCATCAAAAACGGATGGAGCGCTATCGGCAAATCACTTTGGGCCGAGCGGAAATAGTCTTTTTCCCCACGACCGACATACGCCAAACGACCGAACACGTCACGGATAAAGCGACCGTTTTCCAGCGCATCGGCGCCCAAGGAATGAACTATGTGATGAGCGAAGAGCGGCAGCGCGTCGTCAAAGCTCAACTTTTCGCCATTCATGCGCCGCTCCTCGTCTAAACGATAAAACCACAATCCAATAACATATCCGCGGTATCCTGCCGCCAAGCGGCGCATAGCTTTTGCTCAATCGTGCCGTCATTTTTGGCGTATCGCGTATCAACTTTCCAGCTATCCAAAAAGCCGGCGCGATTAAAGACCGTCATACTATGGCGGCCTTGGGCGATTAAAGAAACTGCTCCGGCCAAAGCGGGGAAATGGGTCTTTAGTCCGCTTTTCTTGTCAATCGCCAACCCGCCCCGCTTCAGCGTTGCCTTGACGGCGCATTCGGCGGCGACGCCGTAGAGGTGGCCGGCGGTCTCCCACCGGTTTTGTTTATACAGCGTTTCGGCGTCGATAAATAATCGTCCCGCCGAATCGCTGTAATCCTCGTTTCCGCTCCACGCCATGACGGCTTACCGCCCCACCGCACGCCAGGCGATGTCGCGGCGGCAAAAGCCCTCCGGCCAGTCAATCGCGTCCACCGCCTGATACGCCGCGGCTTGCGCCTCCTTGACCGTCGGCGCAATCGCCGACACCCCCAGCACCCGGCCGCCCGTCGACAGCACCCGGCCGTCCTCCGCCAGCTTGGTGCCGGCGTGGAACACCACCGCCCGCTCAACCTTGGCCGCGGCGTCCAAGCCCTTGATTTCGGTGTTCTTCACATAATCGCCGGGGTAGCCCTTGGCGGCCATGACGACGCAAAGCGATGTCTCATCCGCCCAGCGCAGGTCAATCGACGACAGCACCCCGTCGGCGGCCGCCAGCAAAGCCGCCAGCAGGTCGGACTTCAGCCGCAGCATCAAGGTCTGGCATTCCGGGTCGCCGAAACGCACGTTGAATTCCAAGGTCTTGACGATCTTCTCGCCATTGGGGCCGTCGACAATCATCAAGCCGGCGAACAGCACGCCCTTGAACGGCCGCCCCTCAGCCGCCATGCCCTTGACGGTCGGCATGATGACGTTGCGCATCACCTGTTCTTGCAGATCGGCGGTGAGGATCGGCGCCGGCGAATAAGCCCCCATGCCGCCGGTGTTGGGGCCGGTGTCGCCGTCGCCCACCGCCTTGTGGTCCTGCGCCGAGGTCAGCGCCAGCGCGTTCTCGCCGTCGGAAATCGCGAAAAAGCTGACCTCCTCGCCGTCGAGGAACTCTTCAATCACCACTTCGGCGCCGGCCGCGCCGAAACGCCCTTCCACCAGCGCCTCATTGACCGCGGCCAGCGCTTCTTCCACCGTGCGGGCGACGGTGACGCCCTTGCCCGCCGCCAGACCGTCGGCCTTGACGACGATGGGCGCGCCCTTTTCCAACACGTAAGCGCGGGCGGCCTCGACATCGGTGAAACGCTGGTATTCGGCCGTCGGCACGCCGTACTTCGCCAAAACGTCCTTCATGAAACCCTTGGAGCCCTCCAAGGCCGCGGCCGCGGCGGAAGGGCCGAACACCTTGACGCCCGCCGCGGTCAATCGGTCGGCCAGCCCCAGCACCAACGGCGCCTCCGGCCCCACCACAACGAAATCAATGGCGTTGTCGGCGACGAATTTCATCAAACCGTCAATGTCTTCGGCGCTGATCGGCACGCAAGTCGCGACGTCGCGAATGCCGGCGTTGCCGGGGGCGCAGAACAGCGCGTCGCACAACGGCGATTCCGCCAGCTTCCAGCACAAGGAATGTTCACGGCCGCCGGAGCCCACCACCAGCACCTTCAAACCTGTTTTGGACATCGCCGCCTCCGCCTTGTCGCTGGGTACTTGATCTTGCCGCCGCCTTGTAGCATGCCGGGGGCATGACGCAAGATTCAGACGACGCCCCGTTGTTGGCTCCGCCGCCCCGCCCCGGCTCCAACCTGCCGGAATTTTCGGTGGGCGACCTCGCCCGCGCGATGAAAAAGACGCTGGAGGGAGCTTACGGCTTCGTGCGAGTGCGCGGCGAGATCTCCCAGCCGAAAAAACACTCGTCGGGCCATTGTTACTTGCGGCTGAAGGACGATTCGGCGGTGCTGGAGGCGGTGATCTGGCGCGGAACCATGGCGAAACTGCCGATCCGCCCCGAAGAAGGCATGGAAGTGGTGGCGCAAGGCCGCATCACCACCTACCCCGGCCGCTCGCAATACCAGATGGTGATCGAAAGCCTGGAGCTGGCTGGCGAAGGCGCGCTGCTGAAAATGCTGGAGGAGCGCAAGCGCCGGCTGGCGGCCGAAGGGCTGTTCGACCCGGCGCGCAAAAAGCGCCTGCCCTTCCTGCCGCGGGTGATCGGCGTCGTCACCTCCCCCACTGGTGCTGTGATTCGCGATATTTTGCATCGGCTGAACGACCGCTTCCCCTGCCATGTGCTGGTGTGGCCGGTGGCGGTGCAGGGCGAGAGCGCGCCCGCGCAAGTCGCCGCGGCGATTGACGGTTTCAACCGTCTGGAGGCTGGCGGCCCGGTCCCCCGCCCCGATTTGATTATCGTGGCGCGCGGCGGCGGCTCGCTGGAGGACCTGATGGCCTTCAACGAGGAAATCGTCGTGCGGGCGGCGGCGGCCTCCCGCATTCCGCTGATTTCCGCGGTGGGGCATGAAACCGACACCACGCTGATCGACTTCGCCGCCGACTTGCGCGCCCCCACCCCGACCGCCGCCGCCGAAATGGCGACGCCGGTGCGCGCCGAATTGCTGGCGCAAGTGCTGGACGACGCGAGGCGACTGGTGGCGGCCGCGCAACGCTT
>CALGOL010000508.1 GCA_937960755.1 uncultured Azospirillum sp. | reverse complement strand
CATAAGGGTCGGCCACGCCCAGCAGCGCCAGAGCGCCGTCGTCGATCAGTCGCCCGACCTCGCCCGCCGGCGCTGCGGCGGCGACAGCGTGACGACCGCCCGCAGCGTCCATCACCCGCAAGCGTAATTCCAACTGCTCGCCGTTGCGCACCACTTCGCCCGCGGCGGCGTAGTCGATGCGACCCAACGCTTTTTGCGTCGCCCGCACCGCCGCCGTCGCCCCCATAGCGTCGCTGAGGATGCGCAACGCCGTCGGCTGAGCGTCTTCCTCCAACCGGCGAGCGCCGGAATAGCTGCGCGCCTGGGCCTCGGCGGCGCGCAAGGCGTCAGCCAACCGCGCCTCGATCACCGGCGCGGTGTAGCCTTCGGCCGCCAATGCCGGGGGAGCCGAAATCGATTCCAGATGCACGCTCTGCGGATCAGCGACGATGATATAGCCGAAGAGCGCCAAAGCGGCGGCGATCGGCGCGGCGACAAGCTCCAGCATGTTTTTATCCCCCTCCGGCGCCGCTTGCAGCCATCCGGCGGCGCGGCGGACAGCCTAACAGGTCAGGCGCCGTCGCGGCAGACAATTTCATCTTCGCGTGTGCGCGTACACGCCGTCGCCGACTATTTCCAAATCGGCTTGCCGGAACCGGGCAGGCCGAGGCTCGTCCATTTCGCCGACACCCGGTCCACCACGTCCTGATCCATCGCCAGCTTGGTTCCCCATTCGCGCTTGGTTTCCGGCGGCCATTTGTTGGTGGCGTCCAGCCCGACCTTGCCGCCCAAACCGGATTCCGGCGAGGCGAAGTCAAGGTAGTCGATCGGCGTGCCTTCGATGATGGTGAGGTCGCGCGCCGGGTCCATGCGGGTGGACACCGCCCACATCACGTCTTTCCAGTCGCGGGCGTTGATGTCGTCGTCCACCACGATCACCCATTTGGTGTACATGAATTGGCGCAGGAACGACCAGACGCCCATCATCACCCGCTTGGCGTGGCCGGGATAGGCTTTCTTCATCGACACCACGGCGATGCGGTACGAGCAACCCTCCGGCGGCAGCCAGAAATCAACGATTTCCGGAAATTGCTGGATCAACAGCGGGATGAACACTTCGTTCAGCGCCTCCCCCAGCACCGAAGGCTCGTCAGGCGGGCGGCCGGTGAAGGTGGAAAGGTAAATCGGCGTCCGCCGCATGGTGATGGCGGAAATCTTGAAGACCGGGAATTTTTCGACGTTGTTGTAATAGCCGGTATGGTCGCCGTACGGTCCTTCGTCGGCGAATTCGTCCAGCAGGACATGGCCTTCCAGAATGATTTCGGCTTGCGCCGGCACCTTCAGCGGAATGGTCTTGCAATCGACCAACTCCACCTTCTTGCCGCGCAGCAGGCCGGCGAACTGATACTCGGACAACGTGTCGGGCACCGGCGTCACCGCGGCGAGGATGGTGCCCGGATCGGCCCCCAGCACCACCGCGCAGGGCAACGGGTCGCTATGTCCGGCTTCCTTCCAGCGGCGATAATGCTGGGCGCCGCCGCGGTGCTTCAGCCAGCGCATGATGGCGCGGTCCTTGCCCAGCACCTGCATGCGGTAAATGCCGAGATTGAAGTTGTCTTCCCGCTTCTTCGCCGACGGCCCCTTGGTGACCACCAACGGCCAAGTAATCAGCGGCGCCGGCTCTCCCGGCCAGCAGGATTGCACCGGCAAACGGCCAAGATCGATGGCGTCGCCGGTCAACACCACTTCTTGACACGGGGCGGAGCCGACGGTTTTCGGCTTCATTGATAAGACGGTTTTCGCCAGCGGAATCAGCTCCAGCGCTTCGCGGAAGCCGCCCGGCGGCTCGGGCTGGCGCAAAAAGGCCAAGGTTTCGCCCACCGCGCGCAATTGGTCCGGGGTGCGGTCCATGCCCCAGGCCACCCGCTCCACCGTGCCGAACAAATTGACCAGCACCGGCATGTCGGACGGCGTTCCATCCGCCTTGATCGGCCGTTCAAACAACACCGCCGGCCCGCCTTCGGCCAATAAGCGGGTTTGGATTTCCGTCATCTCCAAAACGGTGGAGACCGGTTCCTTCACCACCACAAGGCGGCCTTCCCGTTCCAACCGGTCGATAAATTCGCGCAAAGAGGCGTACGGCATGACGGTTCCCTTGGCTGCGGGCACAACCTTTGTTGTTTTTCTCTTTTCCGATTATCGTACGAATGTGGTCAGGGGGGCGGGTGGGCCGCCTCCCCCGCCACTGGGAAAGG
The DNA here is from genome assembly GCA_937960755.1 of uncultured Azospirillum sp. Classification (GTDB taxonomy): domain Bacteria; phylum Pseudomonadota; class Alphaproteobacteria; order Azospirillales; family Azospirillaceae; genus Azospirillum. Next base: position 395 of record CALGOL010000508.1, on the reverse strand, counting down.
GAAGAAGAGATGCCGGAAAAGCTTCTCACCCTTCTGGTCCTGATCTTGGAGATCGTCAAGCTGCTGCTTGAATATCTGCTCGATCAGTGACCGGAGGGAGGGAAGGGGGTAGCAGCCCCCTTCCCTCCTGCTCCCGAATATACGCCGCCGCCCGGCCGCTTTCAACCCGCGACGAAAAACTGAAAATGCGAACGCATGCATTCTCGCAGCGCGCCTTATCGCGCCCACGACGATGAAACACGCTTGTATGACCGAAGGGTTTTGCGCGATTTTGGCGACGTGGTCAGGGGGGCGGATAGGCCGCCTCCCCCGCCACAACGAAGGAGATAAGAAGTTGCCCGAAAAACTTCTTACCCTTCTGGTCCTGATCTTGGAAATCATCAAGCTGCTGCTTG
>CALGOL010000507.1 GCA_937960755.1 uncultured Azospirillum sp. | reverse complement strand
GGCGCGGCGGCGCCGCGATCCTTCCGGCTTGCTGCGGCTGACCGCCCCCGCCACCTTCGGCCGGCTGCATGTCGCGCCGGTGGTGGCCGACTTCCTCGCCGCCTATCCCGCCATGCGGGTGGAAATGATGCTGGTAGACCGTACGGTGGATCTGCTGGAGGAAGGCTTGGACCTCGCCGTGCGCATCGGCGCGCCGGCCGACTCGTCGCTGGCCTACACCCCGGTGGGGGAGACGCCGCGGGTGCTGTGCGCCGCGCCCGACTATCTCGCCCGCTTCGGCCGGCCGCTGGCGCCGGCGGATCTGGCGAGCCACCGCTGCGTACGTTTCACCGGCGTGTCGGGCTTTCCGCACTGGGAATTCGTCGTCGCCGGCAAGCCGTTGCGGCTGTCGCCTCCCGCCGTGCTGGCGGTCAACCAGATCGACGCGGCGCTGGACGCCTGCCGGCGCGGTTTGGGCTGCGGGCTGTTCTTGGGCTATCAGGCGGCGGCCGACCTGAAATCCGGCGCGCTGGAACGGCTTTTGCCGGCGTATGAGCCGTCGCCGCGCCCGGTGGGCCTGCTTTATCCGCCGGCCCGCCTGCTGTCGCCGCGCATCCGCGCCTTTATCGACTTCGCCGCGCCGAAGTTGCGGCGTCGATTGGCGGATGTCTGACGCCGGTGTTCGCCGCCGCCGGAGTTTGCTATGGTCGGTCGCCGGTTAAATTCCTTCGCCCAGGAGCGCCCGATGTCCAACACGCCTGCGCCGATCATCCCCTATCTTCGCGTCGCCGGCGCCGCCGCGGCGATTGAATTCTATAAGCAGGCGTTCGGCGCGACCGAAGAGTTTCGGCTGAACGCGCCGGATTCCGACACCGTGGTTCACGCGGAAATCATGCTGCGCGGCTCCCGCGTCATGCTGTCGGACGACATGCCGGAGTATCAGGGCGGCAAGTCGCTCACCCCCATCGGGCTCGGCGGCTCCCCGGTCAGTTTGCATCTGCAATTGGACAGCCAGGAGGAGCTTGACGCCCTGTGGAGCCAAGCGGTCGCCGCCGGCTGCGTCGTCGCCATGCCCTTGGCCGAGCAGTTCTGGGGGGATCGTTTCGGCATGCTGACCGACCCCTATGGTCATGCATGGTCGCTGGCGGCGACGGTGAAGGTGCTGACCGGCGAAGAAATGCAGTCCGCCATGATCGCCGCCTTTTCGGCCGGCGGCGGTTGCGGCGGCGAGCCGGATTAAGCCGCCTTGGCCGGTCCCCGCCCGTTGTCCCGCATCGCCCCCGACGTCGCCGCCAAGGCGTTGGGCAAGCGCGGGCTGGCCTATGGCCCGCTGCTGACCGAATGGGCCGACATCGTCGGCCCGCATCTCGCCGCGCGCGCCATCCCCGACAAGCTGGCGTTCCCGCGCGGGTCGAAGGAAAACGCCGTCTTGCATATCAGGGCTGCGGCGGCGTTCGCGCTGGAAGTCCAGCATCTGGAGCCGATGATTATCGACAAGATTAACGGCTACTTCGGTTACGCCGCGGTGGCGCGGCTGAAGCTCGTTCCGGGCGCGCCGCCCGCGGTCGCAAAAAAGCCGCCGCCCCCCCGCCGCTTGACCGCTGAGGAGGAAAATCGCCTCGCTGTCGCCACATCATCCATTGAAGATGCGGAGCTGAGGGCGGTGCTGGAGCGCTTTGGCCGCGCGGTGATGGGACGCCGCCGCGGCGGGTGACGCCGGCTGCAACCCTGCCCCTCGCCGCCCCGCCTCTTGCCGCGGCATCCCGCCGCATCTATAGTCCGCGCCGTCGGGAAGACCCTATATGTGGCGCCGATCAACTCTGTTTCGAGGGAGAGACCCCCGTGCAACGTTATTTCGCCCTGATCGTCGGCGCGCTGATGCTGGCGTTCGCCGCCGCCGTGGCCCCGGCGGGCGCGCAAGCCATCGACGCCAAAGCGGTTTTGGCCGACCGGGTGCTGGGCAGCGCCGACGCGCCGGTGACCATCTACGATTACTCGTCGATGACCTGCCCGCACTGCGCCGAGTTTCATCTGAAGATTTTGCCCGAACTGAAGGCGAAGTACGTCGATTCCGGCAAGGTGAAGTTCGTCTTCCGCGACTTCCCCTTCGACCGTCCCGCCTTGATGGCCGCCGCCATGGCGCGCTGCGCCCCGGCGGAGCGTTACTATCCGCTGCTCGACATCCTGTTCAAGCAGCAGGGGCAGTGGTCGCGCGCCGCCGACCCGTTGCAGGCGTTGGCGCAGATCGGCAAGCTGGCCGGCATGTCGCAGGCCACCATTGACGCTTGCTGGGCCAGCAAAGACGTCATCGACGGCGTCATCAAGTCGCGTATGGACGGGGAAAAGCTCTATAAAATCGATTCCACGCCGACCTTCGTCATCAACGACGGCGCCGCCAAGATCTCCGGCGCCCAGCCGGTGGACGCTTTCGCTCGCGCCATCGATCCCTTGCTGAAATAAGGTCTGTTCCGCCGTGCTGTTCACCCGCCTGCGTCTGTCGGGCTTCAAGTCGTTCGTCGACGCCACCGAGTTGGCGATTGAACCTGGCGTCACCGGCATTGTCGGGCCGAACGGCTGCGGCAAATCCAATCTCGTCGAAGCCTTGCGCTGGGTGATGGGGGAAACCTCCGCCAAGCGCATGCGCGGCGACGATATGGACGACGTGATTTTCGGCGGCACCTCCAGCCGCCCGGCGCGCAATCTGGCGGAGGTGTCGCTGGCGTTGGACAACGCCGAGCGCACCGCCCCCGCCGGCCTCAATGAGGCCGACGATTTGGAAATCACCCGGCGGATTGAGCGCGGCTCCGGCTCCGACTACCGCGTGAACGGCAAGCTGGTGCGCGCCCGCGACGTGCAATTACTGTTCGCCGATAATGCGTCCGGAGCTAATTCCCCCGCCCTGGTCAGCCAAGGCAAGGTCGGACAGATCATCAACGCCAAGCCGCAAGAACGCCGGCAATTGCTGGAGGAGGCGGCCGGCGTCACCGGCCTGCATTCCCGCCGGCATGAGGCGGAATTGCGGCTGAAGGCGGCGGAAACCAACCTCACCCGCCTCGACGACATCGTCGGCGCGATGGAAACCCAGCTTGCCGGCTTGAAGAAGCAGGCCAAGCAAGCGGCGCGCTACCGCAATCTGTCCGATCAGATCCGCCGTTTCGAGGCGATCTTGTGGCGGCAGCGCTGGTTGGCGGCGCAAGCGGCGGAAAATCGCGCCCGCTCCGACTTCATGCAGGCCGAACAAGCGGTGCGCGGCCTGATGCTGGCGGCGCAAAGCGCCGAAAAAGCGCGGGGCGAGGCCGCGGCCGCCTTAGCTCCGTTGCGCAAAACCCAGGAAGAAGCGGCGGCCAAGGCGCAGAAACTCACCCTCGCCCGCGAGCAGTTGGACGCCGAAGAGCGCCGCCTGCGCGACGAGCAAACCGCGCTGACCCGCCAGTTGCAGCAATTGGCCGGCGACGTGGCGCGGGAAGAGGCGCTGGCCGGCGACGCCGCCGGGGCGCTGACCCGCCTGCTGGAAGAGCGGGAAAAACTGCTGGCGGAACAGGAAGACGAAGCGCTGGCGCAAGAGGCGGCGGAAGAGGCGCTGGAAGGCGCCCGCGACGCCGCCGACGAGGCCGACCGGCGCTTCCAAACGCTCACCCGCCAATTGGCGGAAGAAGACGCAAGGCGCGCCGCCGCCCAGCGGCAGGTCGCCGAACTGGAAAGCCGGCTGGCGACCCTGACGGCCCGCGTCAAGACCCAGGCGGCGCAGCGCGATCAGTTGGCCGCGGCGCTGGCCGAATCCGGCGACCTCGCCGACGCTGAAATTGCGGTGGAGCGCGCCGAACAGGCGTTAGAGGCGGCGCAGGACGCCGCCGAAGCCGCCGAAC
>CALGOL010000506.1 GCA_937960755.1 uncultured Azospirillum sp. | reverse complement strand
GCCGCCGGGACCGCCGCCGACCACGACGACCTTATGCGTCGCGGCGCGGGCGACCCACGGCATGGAGACGGCCGACAGCGCGCCCATGGCGCCGGCGGCTTTGATGAGGGAGCGGCGAGAGGGGGTGAACATGGGGCCGGCTCCTTACTTCACGCTGGCGTAATAATGCAGAATATCGTCGAACGCCGCTTTGCCGTGGTCGGCAAGCAGTTCTTCAAACTTCTGCTTCTGGCGCTTTTCCATCTCGCGCTTGCCCGACAGGAAGTCGGCGACGGAAAACTGCATGTAGATCAGCTTTTGCCCGGCCAGCACGCCGACGCCGTCAGCGTCGCGGCCTTCGTTTTCGTGGCAGCGCTCGCAATACTTGCCGACCAGCGCCTTGCCCTTGGCGACTTTGGCCGTGTCCACCGGCTGCGGCGGACGGCCGAACGGCTTGTCGTGGAAATACGCCGCCAGTTGCTCCATCTGCTTGTCGCTGTAGCCCTTGGCGATGCGGCCCATCACGGTGGACGGCTTCAGGTCGGTCTTGTAGCCGACCATCGCTTCGGTGAAATATTCCTTGGGCAGACCGGCGATGGTCGGCATGGCCAGACCAATCGAGGTGCCGTCCGTGCCGTGACAGCCGGCGCAGGGCGCCGCCAGCGTTTCGATGGCGATGTCGGCAGCCTGCGCCGCCGGCGCCGTCATTCCCAAGCCGGCCAGGAGGGCCGCCGACGTCAGGACGGACGCGAAGATGCGTTTGTTCATGGGCAGTTGTTTCCCCCGCGCTTTCGTTATCGTTCACGTCCGCCCTTCGCCGCCGCGTCCCCCCGTCTGCGGACGGGTGGCGATAACGACAGTATGAGCGTCGCACAGTTCTATTATGACTAACTAATTTGCAAGGCGATGGTCAATTGATTTTTATCAACGTCCGCTAATATTCCGCATATGCGAAATACTACGTGACGATTTGCATTTACTCAGTTCTGTGTGTAGTTTATACGTTTTTCAGCATGCTCGTTGTTTCACTTTGATGATGGCTGCGTCATGTTGGCGATAATGGGAAAGGAATGATAATGACTGGCGATGACGCCCACGGCGATTCCGGCTTCAGCGCGGCGGAGCGCGACGCCGTGCTGCGTTGCATCGCCTCGCGCCGCGACGTGCGCGGCCAGTTTTTGCCCGATCCGGTGCCCGATGCGGTGTTGGCCCGCCTGCTGCAAGCGGCGCATGCGGCGCCCTCGGTGGGTTTCATGCAGCCGTGGGATTTCATCATCGTGCGCGATCCGGCGGTGAAGCGCCAAGTCCACGCCGCGTTCGCCGCGGCGAACGAGGAGGCGGCGCAGAGTTTCAGCAACGAACGCGCCAAGCTCTACCGCGCCATGAAGCTGGCGGGGATACTGGAGGCCCCCTTGGGGGTGTGCGTCACCTGCGACCGCAGCCGCGGCACCCGTTTGGGGCGCACCCATCAGCCGGAAATGGACCTGTTCAGTTCGGTGTGCGCGGTGCAAAACTTCTGGCTGGCGGCGCGAGCGGAAGGCGTCGGGGTCGGCTGGGTCAGCATTCTGCGCTACGATGATTTGCGCGCCGCCCTGGGGATTCCCGCCGACATCCAGCCCATCGCCTATTTGTGCGTCGGCTACGTCTCCCACTTCAAAGACAAGCCGGAGCTGGAGACCGCCGGTTGGCTGCCCCGCTTGGCCTTGCGTGATTTGGTGTGGTTCGACGGCTGGCATCAACGCCCCGAGCATGAAGATTTAAGCGATTTGCTGTAATCAATCGGCGTCGAACATTTTGGCTTTGTCCAGCTTGTACGACCACGGTTGCCCGGCGATTTTCCAGCCGTTGACCACCCGCTGGCCTTTCTTGTCGCCGTCCTTGGCGGTGTCGCCTTCAAAGCCTTCCGGGATCGAATAGACCTTGGTGTAGCCCGCCGATTGCAGCAAATCGGCGGCCCGCGCGCTGCGGTCGCCTGATCGGCAAATCAGGATGACGCGGTCGTCTTTGGTCAGCCCCTTGGCGGCCAGCCGCTTGGCGACGTGCATGGTGAAGCCGGCGTTGAGCTCATAGGCGAAGTTGCCGGACTTATCGTCGAAGCGCAGCGGGTCGGCCAGCAAAGCGTAAGGCACGTTGGCGTCGGCCTGGGTCGGCATGCCGATGAAGGCGACCTCGTACTGGGTGCGTAGGTCGAGGAACAGCGTCTTCGCCCCTTCCGCCGTCATCACCGCCGCCGCTTCCGCCGGGGTGTAGTAGAGGCCGGCGCGAGTGGCTTTGTGCTGCGGCATATTGGCGAAGTCGCCGGCCAGCGCCGGGAAGCTCAGGCACAGCGCTAGCGCCGCGGCGGACAGGGTTTTGATGAACATGGGTTTTTCCCTTTTCTTTTTCCCCCTCTCCCCCCTGGGGAGAGGGCCGGGGTGAGGGGGGCTGTTCGACCGCTTTGTTCAACTACTTGGGAAGTTTCCCCCTCACCCAACCCTCTCCCCAGGGGGGAGAGGGCTTGAAAGGGGCTTCCCCTCACATCCCCGCGACTTTGACGTTGCGGTTTTCCGGCATGTTGATGGTCTGCTTGGCCTTGAGGTAGGCAGTCAACGCCTCCCACACCGGCGGGCCTTGCGTGCCCTCGTTCACCGACGCCCAGCCGGAAACCGTGTAGCTGGCGGAAGCCTCCACCGGCTTGCCGCTGCGCAGAATGGTCATGGCGGAAATCCGCTGCCCCATCGGCGCCTTGGGGTCGATGGCGTAGGCCAGCCCGCCGACTCGCACCATGTCGCCGCCCTGCTGATAGTAGGGGTCGGGGTTGAACAGATTGTCGGCGACGTCCTCAAGTATGGTCTTGATGGTCTCGCCGGTCATCGTCATGCGGTAGGCGTTGGGATAGGTGATCGCTGTCTGGTTATAGACGTCGTCCATGGTGACGTTTTGCCCCGGCAGCAGGGTTGAGCCCCAGCGGAAGCCCGGCGACAGGCCGATTTCGGCGTCGCGCTCCTGCATCAGCGCCTGACAAATCAAGTCGTCCCAGGTGCCGTTGAAGTTGCCGCGGCGGTACAGCATGCCTTCGGTCTTCGCCACCACGGTGGACAGCATCGCTTCATGCGGCTTGCGGATGTCGTCGATCACCGCCGTCATGTCGGCGTCGGGCTTGATGGCGTCGGAGAACACCGGGATCAGCCGGAAAGCGTAGCCCTTGACCTCGCCGCCCTGCACGTCGAGATCAAGGCGGGAAAGGAACTTGCCGTGCGAGCCCGACGCCACCATCAGCGTCTTGCCGACCTTGACCACGGCGGGAACCGCGTCGTGGGTGTGGCCGGACAGCAGCACGTCGATGCCCTCCACCCGGCTCGCCAGCTTGCGGTCGACGTCGAAACCGTTGTGCGACAGCATCACCACCAGTTGCGCGCCTTCGCGCCGCGCCTTGGCGACGTTTTCCCGCGCCAGAGTCTCGCGGATGCCGAACGACAGGGTCGGCACCATGTAGCGCGGGTTGGCGATGGGGGTGTAGGGGAAGGCTTGGCCCAGCACGGCGATTTTGACGCCGCCGCGCTCATACATCTTGAACGCTTCGAACGCCGGTTCGTCGAACTCATTGTCCAACACATTGCCGGCCAAGAGGGGACAGCCCATCTCGTCGGCCAATTCCTTGGCGCGGTCGGCGCCGTAGGTGAACTCCCAATGGAAGGTCGAGCCTTCGACGCCCAACTGCTTGAGCGCGCGGGCCATGTCGCCGCCCTTCGTCACCAGCGAGGTGTAGGAGCCCTGCAAGCTGTCGCCGCCGTCCAGCAGCAAGGTCTTGCCCGGCCGTTCGGCGCGAATCGCCTTGACCAGCGTCGCCATGCGGTCCAGCCCGCCGACCCGGCCGTAACCGGCGGCCAAATCGCCGAAGCCTTCGCAGGAGAAGGCGTAAGCGTCGGCGCTGCCGGGCTGGATGTTGAAGCTTTTAAGGAAATCGGCCCCGGTCAAATGCGGGGCCAGCCCGACGACGTCGCCGACGCCGAGATTAACCGACGGTTCGCGGAAATAGATCGGCTTGAGCTGGGAGTGAATGTCGGTGACGTGCAGCAAGGTGACGTTGCCCAGCGCATCGAAGCGCAGCAAATCGTCTTGCGTGATGCGTTGGTCGGCGACGGCGCGCGCCAGCGACCCGGAAACGCCCGTCAGGGCGGCGGTCGCGGCGGCCATCTGCATGAAGCAGCGGCGGCTGAACATGACAGGCGTTTCCTCTTGTTTGGCGGTCGCTTTTTATTTTTTACGCGACTTCGATTTTTTTCTTGTCCGCGTAGACCGAGCCGTCGTCGTCGGTCCACAGGAACTCGAACTCGCCGCTTTCCTGCATCTTGACGCTAAAGACGATGTAGGGGTTGGCCGACATCGACGGATAGAGATCGGCGGAGAACACCGGCGCTCCGTTAAACTTGCAGACGAACTTGTTGATGATCTGCCGCGGGATGGTCTTGCCGTCGCCGTCCTTGCGCTGGCCGGATTCCATCGGGTGGGTGATGAGCGTCTTGATTTCCAATACTTCGCCCTTGGCGGCGGTCTTGGGTAGTTTGAGGCGCGGCTTGGCGTCGATGGCCATGGGGGAGGCTCCTTTTATGTCGGCGTCGGTCGAACGGTCGGGGAGGGTGGCGATCAGCCGCCGCAGCCGCCGATGGTGACCTTGACTTCGGTCTTGGCCATGAAAACGGCCCCGTCCGACATTTCCGCCACCGCCCAGACGTTTTGCGTCACCGACATGCGCATGCGGGTCTGCACTTCGGCCCGGGCGTTGATCGGCGACAGGTGGAACGACGCCACTTCCGGCGCCGGATTGCCGTCGCTGGCGATGTGGATCGCCTTGACATAGGATTCCGCCGTCATCGGGCTGTCGACATAAACCGTTAGCGGCACGTTGGCGCCGTTTTCGGCGATTTCCGGCATGGTCAGCGTGACCTTGCCCATCGCCGGCTCTTTGCCGCCGGTGACTTTGGCGACGAAAGCCTTGGCGGCATCGACGGTGGCGTTAGCCGGCAGCGAGGCCAGCGCATAGGCCGCGGCGGCGCCGGCGCCGAAGGTTTGCAGGAACCGGCGGCGGTCGGCCGCGCGGGTCAAAACAGGCAGAGACATCGTGTGCTCCAAGGAGGGGGGCCTTGAGGAGGTCGCTTACCCGGCGCGCGTCAATTGGCGCAGCGGCGGATAATTGTCATGCATGAAACTATCAGACGCCCGCCGTCGCTTGCAATGCCTTACATCATGTGTTGATAATATAAAAATGAGCTTATTAAGGAGGGCGTGATGTTGTGGCGGGCGGCGCTGGCTGCGCCCTTGGCGGCGGCGATT
>CALGOL010000505.1 GCA_937960755.1 uncultured Azospirillum sp. | reverse complement strand
GGGTGGACGGCGACGCCGATCAGAAGCTGAAAAAGGACGGCGGCGGCCCGCCGCGGCTGGGGCTGATCGAAAACCCCGACATTCTGGCGACGGTGGCGCAATTGCCGGCCGGGGAGCGGCCGCGGCTGGTGGTTGGCTTCGCCGCCGAAACCCAAAACGTCGTCGCTTACGCCGCTGAAAAGCGCCGCCGCAAGGGCTGCGACTGGATCGTCGCCAACGACGTATCGCCGTCGACCGGCACGTTCGGCGGCGACAGCAACACCGTTCACCTGATCGACGCCGCCGGGTCGCAGGACTGGCCGCCGCTCGACAAAGCCGAAGTGGCCCGCCGTCTGGCTCAGCGCATCGCCGATTATTTCACCGCTTAAGGATGATTGACCTCATGACCGCCGCCGCGCCGATTCTACGTTTCCTGCGCCTCGCCGATAATCCTGATCTGCCGCTGCCTGAATACGCCACCCAAGGAGCCGCCGGCTTTGATTTTCGCGCTTGCGTGCCGGCGGACGCCCCGGTGACGATCCCGCCGGGCGGTCGGGCGCTGATATCCAGCGGCTTCGCCGTGGCGGTCCCGCCGGGTTGGGAGTTGCAGGTGCGCCCGCGCTCCGGTCTGGCGGTCAAGCACGGCGTCACCGTGGTCAATGCGCCGGGAACCGTGGACAGCGATTATCGCGGAACCGTGGGGATTTGCTTAATCAACCACGGCGCGGAGCCGTTCACCGTCAGCCGCGGCGACCGCATCGCGCAAGGCGTCGTCGCGGCGGCGGCGCAAGCGATAATGGTGGAGGTCGAAAGCCTGGACGAAACCGCGCGCGGCGCCGGCGGATTCGGCTCCACCGGCGTCGCGTAACACCAATCCGCCGAAAGTTTGACCTCTAGGCGGATTGGTGAAGCCTGCGCGGCGATTGAGCCTCGCCGCCTTCGCCGGACTGGCCGCGGGGGCAGTCATTCGGCGAGGCGGCATAAGATCGGACTTTGAGCGGGGAGGGCGGTCAGAAGTAACCGACCGCCTTCAACTGTTCATGCCAAGCTTTTGATTGTTCACGAATTTTTTCCACCACCGCGACACGGGCCGGATCATTGGCGACCCGGTCCTTGCGCCATAGCGAGTCGGACCAGCCCAGTTTAGGGTCGTTAATCCCAAACGTCGCGGCATTGGCGTGGTGCTGCATTTCGATGAACGCCGAACGATTCGCCATACGCACGAACGAGGTTACGGTGGTGGACGGAAAGCCGAGACCAAGGGTTTGGGCGAATTGCTGGAAGTTCGTTCCAACGGTGGGCATGAAATCAGTGGTCTCTTTCCAGACGTTGTGATTGACGCCCCAGCAATCCTGCTTTTCCACCAGATTGACCAAAACTTCATTGTGCAGCACGTCCGCGCGGGAGCACATGCCGTTGGTCAGCCAACCGGCGCTGGTGGCGTCGACGTTGGTGCGGATGGTCAAAAGATCGGTCGCCGCGGCGCCGTCATTTTTAATCATGCCGATTTCAAACAGCGTATTCTTGTTGTTGTCCCGCCAGTCGTTGATGTAGGCGATGGTCCAATCACCCGCCGGCAGCGGCGCGGTGAACAGCGGCAGCTTGATTTCGCCGGTGAAACGGCCGCCCGGCTTGAAGGCGTCCAACGAACCGGCGGAAGCGACGGAGGCCGTCAGCAGAACAGCGCCGAAAGCAAATCCGCGAAATGCAGTTTTAAGGCTCATGTATCGCCCTCCCCGTGGCGATGCGCTAGAATGACTTTTAGAAGGTGATGCTTTTTTCAAAACTATTCAAGCGCGCACAGCAAGACCCGATAAAAAATAATTTTGTAAAAATTGGCGGGATACAGTCTACGACCAAAAAAAAAGACAATAATTACAAGTTTTGCATTTACAATCATAAAACGCTCATCTGATTTCGTTTTAGTAACGCCACGAAGGTTCGACGCCGCAGGGCAGTGGCCCATCCAGACTATAAACCGCCGCCTCAGATCCGGCGCGCAGTCCCTCGCTGTCCTCCGCCACCAGAACGACGCCGTCAGCCGCTAGAGCCGTGGGCCCCAAGAGCGCCGGCTCGCCCAACGAATGCGCCACCCCATCCTCATCGAACCGCACGGGAAAAACGTCGAGCATGCCGAGCTCGGACGCTAGTTTGCGTTGCAGAAAGCTCAGCCGCAGCGGGGCGGGGGCGGGCGGCGCCGACCAACCGGCCATTTTACGCAGCAACGGCGCCGCCAGCAGCGCATAGGCCGTCAAGGCGGAAAAGGGTTGTCCCGGCAACAACAACGCCGGCCGCTCGCCCACCCGCCCAACCGCGGTAGAACCGCCGGGGCGAACCGCCAGACC
>CALGOL010000504.1 GCA_937960755.1 uncultured Azospirillum sp. | reverse complement strand
GCGGCCCCGGCGGCTTTCGCGGCGGCGGCGGCGGCGCTGGCTTATGGCGAAGTTTACCGCATCTCGCCGGGCCTGCGTCCGGCGTTTGTGTTTGGCGGGCTGCTCGCCGGCTTCTATCTGCCGGGCGTCATACTGCTGAACGCGGTGCAACGCCGCCAAGCCGCCTTCGCCAGGGCCTTTCCCGACGCGCTTGATCTTTTGCTGATTTGCGTCGAATCGGGCCTGTCGATGGAAGCGGCGATGAGCCGGGTGGCGCAGGAAACCGCCAGCGCCAGCCCGGTTCTGGCGGAGGAAATCGAACTGACCACCGCCGAACTGGCCTATCTGCCCGACCGTCGCCAAGCGCTGGAGAACCTCGCCCGCCGCGTCGGCCTGCCCTCGGTGCGGGCGGTTTGCGGCACGCTGATACAGGCTGAACGCTACGGCACGCCGCTCACCGCCGCCTTGCGCACCGCGGCGCAGGAAAACCGTGACGCCCGCATGGCGGCGGCGGAGAAAAAAGCCGGCGCTTTGCCCGCCAAACTTACCGTGCCGATGGTGCTGTTCTTTTTACCGGTGCTGTTTATCGTGATCCTGGGGCCGGCCATCGTGCAATTGACTGTCGGCCGCTGAAAGGACGCTTCCGATGCGGGAATTGGCGCATATCCCCGGTCAATCCGCCTATAGCTTAAGCGGTTGCCGGTTGTTGCACGGTCTGCCCGACGACGCTGTCGGAGCGCTGGAGCGCTGTTGCCGATGGGCGGCTTATGAGACGGGCGAGTTGGTGCTGGATTCGGCGTCCAAGCTGCGGGACGTCTATTTCATCGCCGACGGCGCGGTGCGGGTGTTCCACCGACTGGACGGTCGGCGTGAAATCACCTTCGCCGAGTTTCACGCCGGCGACGCTTTCGGCGAGTTGTCGGCGCTTGACGGCGGCGGCCGCACCGCCGACGCGGTGGCCTCGTCATCCGCCGTTATCGCCGCCTGTCCGCAAGACGCTTTTTTGGGCGCGCTGGCGGGACATCCCGCTTTGGCGCTGGCGTTAATGCGTAAATTGGTGGGCATTATCCGCCAGTCGGATAAGCGGATCGCCGATCTGGCGGCGATGTCGGGGGCGCAGCGGGTCTATGCCGAATTATTGCGGCTGGGCGCGCCCGACCCGTCCAATCCCCGCGGCTGCGTTGTCGACCCCGCCCCTTTGCATCGCGATATGGCGAGTTGGGCGGGGGTGGAGACCGATGTGGTGGCGCGCGCCATCGCGCAATTGATGAAAACCGGGCTCTTGATCCGGCGCGGCGCCGCCTTGATCGTCGCCGACCGCGGGCGGGTCGACGCGCTTGCCCGCACGTATAGCGAATCCGGCGACGATGTTTAAATTTGATAATATGATTACTTTAGATCAATATCTAAGTGATAGTCTGTTCCCGCGCCGCCGCTTCGGGTATCGTCTACCCTCATGAAAAGCAAGCTGCCGCCCGGCGTCGCCGACGCTCTACGCCAATTAGACATACACATCAATCCGCTATGGCAGTTAGGGCGAAACGCCGTCGTCGCCTGGACCACCATGCAGGGCGGCTTGCGCGTGCTGACCGCCCCGGTGCGCGACTTGCTGTCGCTGGCGACCGCGCGCCCGGATCTGCTGCGCGGTCCACGCTATTGCGAGGAAAAGCCTTTTGCCGAACTGGCGGCGGCGGCGGGGCTGGAGCCGGTTGAGATCCTAACTTCGCTGCGGGTCGGTCCGCACGAAAACATGGCGCCATGGCAAACGGTGGAAGGCGTGCTGCGGCGCTACTCCATCAGCGAAACGCCGCACCGCGCCGTGGCGCTGTTCGACATTGTCGGCTTTTCCTTGCTGACGCCGATTCAGCAGGTCGGGCAGTTGAATGCGCTGGAAAGCGCCATTAATCTGGCGCAGCGCCGCTTGCGCGACTGGGGCGTTCCGGTGGACCTCGCCCGCTCCACCACCGGCGACGGTTTTTACTTGTGGAACCGCAAGACCGGCCTAATCGCCGAAGTCTCTTTGCTGCTGTTGCTTTATTTCACCTTGGCGGACATGGAGTTGGAGCGCTCGCGCGACCGCCACGGGCTGACGCCGAAACTGCGCGCGGCGTTTTCGGTTGGCGGTCACTACGCCTATCATCAAGTGGACGGCCTATCGCCGCGGGCCTACGACTACATCGTCGGCGACGTCACCATCACCCTGGCGCGGCTGATCGGCAAGGCCGGTACCGGCCAATTCCTGATCGGCGCGTTCGAGCGGCCAGCCCGCGGCGACGGCGAAGGCGAGGAAATGCTGCGCAGCCCCGACATCGTCGCCCGCGCCGACGCTAAGCTGAAGCAGTTAACCGGCAAAGAATTCAACAGCGACCGCATCTCCGAGGCGCGGATTCGACTGTCAACCGACCGTGACGGCCGGCCGGAAGTGCTGGCGATCGGCGATAAGCACGGCCAAGAACACCTGTCGTACAACGCCCAAGCGCACCTTTGCCTTGGCGGCCGGCCGCCGATCACGCTGGGGATTACGCCCGGCCGCTGAAAACCCGCAGGTTCCCCGCGCCCCGCCGTGGGCGGTCAGCCGGCCCCGC
>CALGOL010000503.1 GCA_937960755.1 uncultured Azospirillum sp. | reverse complement strand
GACCACCGAGATCTACACTCTTTCCCTACACGACGCTCTTCCGATCTTGGTGGATTTCGCCCCGCATCTGCTGGAAAGCTTGCGCGAGCAGCACGCGCACCGCCGCTTGGGCTTCGCCGACGAGGAGGTGGCGCAGTGGCTGCGCGCCGCTGGTCTTCAACCCCGCCCGCCGTTGCACCTGCATGGCGACCCGCTCACCGTCGTCATCTGGCTGGCGGATCGTCCGCCGCCGCGCTTAAATCAGTCAACAACTTCCAAGCCTTTGGGAAACCCGCCATGACCGCCGTTCCGCCCTCCGTCAGTTTTGAATTTTTTCCGCCCAAGACGGAGAAGATGGAGCAAAGCCTGTGGCAAGCGGTGACTCGACTGGCGCCGCTGAAACCGGCTTTCGTTTCGGTGACTTACGGCGCCGGCGGCTCGACCCGCGAACGCACCCACGCCACCGTGCGCCGCATCCAAAACGAGACCGGCATTCCGGCGGCGGCGCACCTGACCTGCGTCGGGGCGAGCCGTGACGAGATCGACGCCGTGGCGCGGCATTACTGGGAAGCCGGGATTCGCCACATCGTCGCGTTGCGCGGCGATCCGCCGGAATCGGCGGGCGGCGTCGCCGGCAAGTACGAGCCGCACCCGCAAGGCTACGCTTACGCGGTCGATTTGGTGGCCGGTTTGAAGCGGGTGGCGGATTTTGAGATTTCCGTCGCCGCCTACCCGGAAATCCATCCGGAAGCCCTCAGCGCCGACGCCGACCTCGACAACCTGAAGCGCAAGGTCGACGCCGGGGCGACGCGGGCGATCAGCCAGTTCTTCTTTGACAACGGCGCCTTCTTGCGTTTCCGCGACCGCTGCGCCGCGGCTGGGATCAACGCTCCCATCGTGCCGGGCATTCTGCCGATCACCAATTTCGCCCGCGCGGTGGAGTTCGCCGACCGCTGCGGCGCCGCGGTGCCGGTCGATGTCGCCGACGCCTTTGACGGTTTGGACCGCGACCCGGAAACCCGGCAGCTTATCGCCGCCCATGTGGCGGTCGAGCAGTGCCGCGCTTTGCTGGCGGAAGGGGTGGCGGATTTCCACTTCTACACGCTGAACCGCGCCGACCTGACCGTCGCCATTTGCCATCTGCTCGGCGTGCGGGCGAAAGCCGACTGAACGTGCTATAAGCCCTCTAAAGACCGGAGCATTGTTAAGGCTTTAGGGGGCACGAGGCATGGGCGGCGACTCGCCTTGCGACTTTGATCGGGATTATTACGCCTGGACGCAGGATCAAGCGCGCATTCTGCGCGCTTTGACCGAAACCATGCCGGACACGCCGCTTGACGGCCAGCATCTCGCCGATGAGATCGAGGGGTTAGGTTTAGCGGAGCGCCAGCGGCTGTTCGAGGCGCTGGAACTGTCGCTGGTGGCGCTGTTGAAGCTGGAGAACAGCGCCGCCCGCGCGCCGCGGCAGGGCTGGCGAAATTTGCTGGCGGTGGAGCGGCGCCGAGTGCAGCGCATTTTACGCATCAGCCCCAGTCTGGCTTTCACCCCCGATCTTGACGAGCTTTTCCAAAGCGCCCGGCTGATCGCCGCGGCTGAACTGGCGCGGGAAGGCGGCTTTGACGGCGCGTTACCGTCGCACACGCCTTACACCTTGCGGCAAATTCTCGACGACGGCTTCGTTCCCGACAACCGCCACGGCGTGGCGAGTTGAAGGGCATAGAAATCAGGCGGGGGCCAAGTCGTCGATAAGGGCTTGGGCGTTGTCGAGGCAGACCATAGTGATATCATAGGTCACTGGATCAGCCAGCTTGTAGTCCGCTCGCACTCGCCATGTCTTGATGTCCGCAAGGATGCGCCCGGCCATTTTCAGCGCGGGAATGGTTTTTTGAGAGCGACACCAGTGGATCAGGTTTTCATGGCTTCCCGGCGGGCGATTATTTTCTGTGGCGTAGCGATAACCGGCCGTCGCCGCCGCTTGCGACAGCGCATGATAAGCGGCGTAGTAGGCGCGGCCAATGACGGTGCGACAGCGCGCTTCGCTACCGCGCGCGGCGACGCGCAACGCCTTGGCTTCGGCCAATAAGTCGCCGGGCGTCACGCTCATGCCGCCGCCACCCGAAAGGCGGGCATGGGGGCGAAGCCGTGGACGATGACATCGCCATACGCCATGTCTTCCCGTCCTGCGCCGAGATAGTAATTTTCCAGCGCTTCGCTCATTTCGTTAAATAAATTTAGGCATGGCCGCAATTCAAGCGCCAAGCGATGCTGGATATAAATAGACGGCTTACCGCCATGTTCGTTGGCGTCCATTACATTAATGGCGACTTGGCAGGAATACGGGGCCACATGTTGCTGAAGGATGGCCATGTGTTTTGAGAGGTGTGCGGTTAAGTCGTGCTCTGCAACAACGCGCAGCAAGTGGACTGAAATGAAGGCGGCTTCAAGCCCTGACGCCCGCGTGCAGGTTCGCGCCAGAAGTTCGACGTCGCCGACGAGAAAGGCCGCGGCGCCGCCGCCGTCCATGGCGATTTTGCTGCTTGAATAAGCAGGAAGAGCGCTAATTTCCTCCGCAGCAATCCGGGCTTGCTCCAATAGGCCAAGATTAAGGCACAGCGCAGCCAAAGCGTCCCGTCCCTGCGAGGCGACGACCCGCAGGTCAAAGGCGCGGCGGGCGTATTCCGCCGCTTGGTCATGCTCGCCGTTTAGAGCCAAGGCTTTCGCGGTCGTCATGATCGTTACATAGTCTCGGGGCCGCTTCGCCGCCAAGGCGCGGGCGCGCCAAGCCAGACGCCCCAGCGTCTCCACATCGTCCAGCGGCGTGGCGACCAGCGCGTCGTGCAACTCGACGATCTCATCCGGGGCGGCGACGGGGGGAACCATAACGGGCGCTCTTTCTCAATCGGCTCGCTTTAATATGGATGATGGGGCGAAGCGGCGCAACCGATGAAGCCTCGCCTTGCCAAAGCGGCTTTTTTCTGCGTATTTCGCCGCCAAACCGTAAAAAATACGCCCGGAACGCCTTATTTTGTCTTCAGACCGCCAACCCGTCGTCATCATCGGCGGCCCGACCGCGTCGGGCAAGTCGGCGCTCGCCCTTGATTTGGCCAAGCTTTACAACGGCGTCGTCGTTAACGCCGACAGCATGCAGCTCTACGCCGAACTGTCGATCCTCACCGCGCGGCCGAGCGCCGAGGATGAGGCGCAGGCGCCGCACCGGCTCTACGGCGTGTTGCCGGCGGCTGAACGCGGCACGGCGGCCCGCTGGCGGCTGATGGCGCTGGAAGAGATTGACCGCATCCACGCCGCGGGCCGGTTGCCGGTGCTGGTGGGGGGGACCGGGCTTTACCTCCGCGCGCTGATGCAGGGGCTGGCCGACATTCCGCCCGTTCCAGAAGCGGTGCGCTACGCCTCCCGCGCCGATTACACCGCCATGGGCGGCGAAGCCTTCCGCGCCCGGCTGGTCGCCGCAGACCCCGAATCCGCCAAGCTGCACGCCGGCGACGTCACCCGGCTGACCCGCGCTTGGGAGGTGCTGGCCGCCACCGGCCGGCCGCTCAGCGATTGGCGGCGCCAAGA
>CALGOL010000502.1 GCA_937960755.1 uncultured Azospirillum sp. | reverse complement strand
GCCCATCGGCGCTTGGGCGTGGCGCGGCTTTTCCGCCCGTTTACGCCTGGGGATAGAAGAAAGCCCGTTTGAGCATGGCGCGAGCGGCGTTATGCGCGCGTACGGCGATCTTGAAACGGCGTGGACGCCCTATCCCGGCGTCATGCTGGGGGCGACGCTGCGGGAATACGGCCGCAACACCCTGGCGGGGTTGAATAATTGGGTCTGGGTTGCGGAAAAGCCGGTGCGTTCCGACCTGCCGCTGTACGCGCTGGAAAACAGCGCGGAGCGGCTGCATCTGTCGTTGCGCCGCAGCGTAAGCCCCGACTGGCATGTCGGCTTCGACGCCGGTTGGCTGGAGGAGATGTACGCCGGCTTCGGCGGGGAAATCCTGCATCAGCCGTTCGGCGCGCGCTGGGCGGCCGGCGGCTCGCTTTACCGCGCTTGGAAGCGCCGACCATGGGATTATTTCCGCGTCGATTACGCCAACGACGCGACGCAAGCCCTGGCGACGGCGCATTATGAAGGGGAGGGCGGGGCGTGGTCGGCTTCGTTGGAGGCGGGGCGCTACCTGGGCGGCGATTGGGGCGGCGGGGCCTATTTCACCCGGCTTCTGCCCGGCGAGGCGACCTTGCGCGCCCACGCGGTATGGACGAATGGTCCGCTGGATCAACACGCGCAACTTGGCGGCAAGGGCGAATACGGGCTGCGGCTGTCGGCGCCGCTGGGCGGGCTGGGGGCGGCGGCGCTGCGTTATCTGACCGGCGCCGATTCTTACGCCTTGCCGTTGCGGATCGACGCGGCGGCGCGCACCTTGGGCCGCGACGCCGGGCAAAAGCTGGATCGCCCGGCGCCGATTTACGACCGTTTATCGGCCGCCGGCTACGGCCGACTGACCGGAACCTGGGGCCGGCTGCTGGAATGAGACCGGCCGCCCAAAGAATAATTCTTATCGTCATTCCCGCGAAGGCGGGAATCCACCTTTACAGAAGCGTATCGGAAGAGGTGGACCCCCGCCTTCGCGGGGGTGACGATGGTCAACATTTAGGGAGACTGGTATGAGACCAGCGGCCGGCCCCGAACTTCCTTACTTGCCCATGCAGTTGGCGTAATAGGTCACCGTCGCCGGCCAGTCGGAGAACACCCCCAGCACCCCGACCTGACGCGCCAGCACGTCGAGCAGTTCATAATAAACCCCGTCGTTGGTCGTGGCGTCCTTGATCGACATGAAGTACCAGCCGCCGCCGTTCTTCAGCGGGCCGGAGCGCTCCAGCGTCCAGGTGATGAGCTGCAAGCCCGCCCCCTTGGCGGCGAGGGCCAATTCGGACGGGACGATCTTCTTGTTTTCATCCAGCTTGACCAGGGCGAACAGCGGCGGGGCGTAGATCTTCACGCCCTTGGCCGCCAGCTCCGGCATCGCTTTGACCGCGGCGGCGTAGCCTTCCGGGGTCTCGACGCTTTCATCAAGGAACACCGCCTGACGGCCGAACGCCGGCTCGTTCTTGATCCAGTACAGCACGTCGTCAAGATTGAAGGATTGCGGGAAGACGTCTTCCGGCTTCACGCCCGCCGCTTTGTACTCGTTGATAAGCTGTTGGGCGTAGGTCGCTTGAGAATAGTCGCCCTGGAACGGCATGGCGACGCTGGCGGATTTCAGTTCCGGCGTGTATTTGGTCCCCAGGCTTTTGAACAATTCGATGCTTTCGGCGTGAGTCATCACCGTGCCGCAAGTGGCGTAAAGATCGGTGCGCCACGCCGCCGTGCCGCCAAGGTATTCGTTAACATTGCGGGCATTGGCGTTGCTGGCGTCCATCTTGCCGCACAACTGCTTGAACTCCGCCAAGGTGATGTCGCTGGCGCAGCATTTCGCCGAGGCCTTTTTCCCTGTCGCCGGATCGGCCGGGCTGAACGGCTCCGAGCACTTGGCCGCCAATTCCGGGATGGCGAGGATGTTGGTGGTGGTGTGCAGATCGCATTGCGAATGGCGGCAGACCAATTGCTTGTCTTTGGTGAAGGTGGCGTCGCATTCCAGCACCCCGGCGCCCATCTGCGCCCCTGCGATGTAGGATTCCCGCGTGTGTTCCGGGAACATCAGCGCCGCGCCGCGATGGCCGATGGAAAAAACCGACGGTTTGGACGCGGCGGTTTGGCACTGCTGAAGCTGCTCTTTCAGCGGGCCGTCCTTCATGGCGTTCATCAAGAACAGCGGGCGCGGCCCCAATTGAACGGGGAGTTCGCCGTCGGCGCCCCAGCCGTCTTTGGCGGCCGCCTGGCCCGCCGCGGCGCATAGCGCAGCCGCCAGCGTCGCCGCGGCGATGATGATCTTAGCGAATCGCATGGTGAACTCCCCCCACGGGCAAGAAACGGCAAACAGCAAACGCGCGGGCCGTCGATCCGACGCCCGCGCGATAATGTGCTTAACGCTGCTTGATTGCGGTTGTATGCCCGTCTGGTGACGGTTTCACGACGCCAGCCACGCCTCCAATTCCGCCTTGGCGCGGCTGGTGTAGGCTTTCTTACGGTCCTTGCCGCGGATGCGGTCGTCGATGGGGGGAAACAGGCCGAAATTGACGTTCATCGGCTGGTAGGTTTCAGCATTCGCCCCGCCGGTGATGTGGTTGAGCAGCGCGCCCAAGGCGGTGGCGGCGGGCGGCGAGCGCAAGGCTTCGCCCTTGCGTTCGGCGGCGGCGAAACGCCCGGCCAGCAAACCGATCCCGGCGCTTTCGACGTAGCCTTCGCAGCCGGTGATCTGCCCGGCGAAGCGCAGCCGCGGTTGCGCCTTCAGCCGCAAGCTTTGATCGAACACCAGCGGGCCGTTGAGGAAGGTGTTGCGGTGCAAGCCGCCCAGCCGGGCGAACTCGGCGTTCTCCAAACCGGGGATCATGCGGAAGACGCGCATTTGTTCGGCGTACTTCAGCTTGGTCTGAAAGCCGACGAGATTATAGAGCGTGCCCAGCGCGTTATCCTGGCGCAACTGCACCACGGCGTAAGGCCGGCGGTCGAGGTGCGGGCTGGTCAGCCCCACCGGCTTCATCGGGCCGTAACGCAGGGTGTCGGGGCCGCGCTCCGCCATCACTTCAATGGGCAGGCAGCCTTCGAAGTAGGGAGTGTTCTTCTCCCACTCCTTGAACTCAACCTTGTCGCCGGCGATCAGCGCGGCGATGAAGTCGAGATACTGCTGCTTGTCCATGGCGCAGTTGAGGTAATCCTTGCCGTCGCCGCCAGGGCCTGGCTTGTCGTAGCGCGACTGGAACCACGCCTTCGACATGTCGATGCTGTCGCGATGGACGATGGGGGCGATGGCGTCGAAGAACGCCAACTGCGCTTCGCCGGTCAAATCCCGCACCGCTTCCGCCAAGGCCGGCGAGGTCAGGGGGCCGGTGGCGACGATGACGTTATCCCAGTCGGCCGGCGGCAGGCCGGCGATTTCTTCGCGGCGCAACTCCACCAGCGGGTGGGCGTCCAGCGCGTCGGTGACGGCTTGGGCGAAGGCGTCGCGGTCCACCGCCAAAGCGCCGCCCGCCGGCACCTTATGGGCGTCGGCGCAAGCCAGGATCAGCGAATTCAGCCGGCGCAATTCGTAATGCAGCAGTCCCACCGCGTTGCTGTCGGAATCGTCAGAGCGGAAGGAGTTGGAGCACACCATTTCCGCCAGCTTGTCGCCGCTGTGGGCGTCGGTGGCGCGATTGGGGCGCATTTCGTGCAAGACTGCCGGCACGCCGGCTTGCGCCAATTGCCAAGCGGCTTCGCTGCCGGCGAGCCCGCCGCCGATCACATGAACAGGGGAAAAAGTCATCGCGTCTTTTGTTCTTTCCTAATCAACCCTTGCCGTAGCCAAGGCCGCGCATGCGCAAGGCGACGGCGGCGATTTCTTCCGACGACAAGCGCGGCGGCTCGCCCAAAGCCAGCGCATGAATATATTGGCGCGCCAGCGTCTCAACTTCCACCGCCAGCGCCAGCGCTTTATCAAGATCGGCGCCCAGCGCGATCATGCCGTGATGCCCCAGCAGACAGGCGTCGCGGCCTTCCAGCGCCGCCAGCGCCGCGTCGGAAAGTTCTTGCGAGCCGAAGGTGGCGTAGGGCGCGCACCTTATGTCGTCGCCGCCCGCCAACGCCACCATGTAGTGAAACGGCGGGATGCCGCGCTGATGAACCGCCAGCGCGGTGGCGAAGGTGGAATGGGCGTGCAGCACGGCGCCGGCGTCGGGGCGCGCCGCCATGATGTCGCGGTGAAAGCGCCATTCCGACGACGGACGGCGGCCGGGCGCCGCGGTCCAGCTTCCATCCAGCCGCATTTCGACGATGTCGGCCGGCGTCATGCGCTCGTACGCCATGCCGGACGGGGTGATTAGCAGCCGGTCGGCGTCAAGGCGCAGCGAAGCGTTGCCGGAGGCGCCCTGATTGACGCCCAGCCGGTTCATCGCCAAACAGGCGTCGATGACGGTTTGGCGTTCGGCCTGATGCTCCATGCGGGCGGCGGTCCTTTATTCGTGAGGCTGGCCTTACATCCCCCAAAATGCTTTATACTGCAAGCCGATGAATCGGATGCTTTACCTGCGCGACCTTGATGTCGATGTGCTGATCCGCTGTCGCGCCTGCGGGCACGAAGGCGTGCTGCCCCATGCCGAAGCGTTGCGGCGCTTCGGCGCTTCGTATCCGGTGTTGTCGATTGCGCCGCATTACCGCTGTTCCGCTTGCAACGCGCGGGATGCGGAATCCCTCGCCGCCCCGGCGCCGGAGCCGCTATACGCCACGCCGGTGGATCATTACGACGCGCATGAGGACGACGGCGGTTTCGCCGCCGCTCTCGCCTCGCTGCAAAATCTGGTGGAGGCGGCGCACGGCCAATCCACGGCGCCGAAGCGCAAAGCCGCACCCGAGCCGGAACCGGCGGAGGAGTCGGATTTCGCCCCGCCGCC
>CALGOL010000501.1 GCA_937960755.1 uncultured Azospirillum sp. | reverse complement strand
GGCCCTTCGTTACGCCGCCGCCGGATCACGCCCCGGCCAGCAAGGCCGCCACCCGCTGCGGCAGGTCGGCCAACGGGATTTCGCTCTGCTCGCCGCTCAGCATGCTTTTAACCGTGACGGCGCCGCGGGCGTACTCGTCGGCGCCAACCACCACCACCAACGGCACGCCGGTCTTGTCGGCGTATTTGAACTGCTTGGCGAGCTTGCCGCCGTCAAGGTTGACTTCGGTGTTGATTCCGGCGGCGCGCAAGGCGGCGGCGGCGGCGAAGCTGGCGTCGCGCAAGGCGGGGTCGGCCTGGGCCACCATCACCTTGGCGGTGGCGGCGCCGTCTTCGATCAAGCCGGCCTCCATCAACTGATAAAACAGCCGGGTGGCGCCGATGGAGATGCCGACGCCAGGCAGCTTCGACTTGGTGTAGTAGCCGGCGAGGTTCTCATAGCGCCCGCCGGAGCACACCGACCCGATGCCGGGGTGATCGTTAAGGAAGGTCTCGTACACCGTGCCGGTGTAGTAATCGAGCCCGCGGGCGATGGCGAGATTGACGCGGAAATTGGCGTCGGGCACGCCGAAACCGCGCAGGCCGCCGATCACCTCCGCCAACTCCGCCACGCCTTGGACGAACAGCGCGTCGTCGATGGCCATCGCCTTGAGCTTGGCCATCGTCTCATCGGTGGTCAGCTTTTCGGCGATCAGCGACAAGATGGCGTCGGCCGCCTCTTCGGTCACGTTGAGCGGGTCGGCGATCAGATTGGCGCGCACCTTGTCGCGGTCCAGCTTGTCCAGCTTGTCGATTTCCCGCAGCACCAGGGCGCGCCGTTCCGGCTCGCCGACGCCCAAGCCCTGCAACAGGCCGAGCAGGATCTTGCGGTTATTGATGTTGATGGTGAAGCCGCCGAAGCCCAGCTCGCTGAAGACATGATGAATGACGGCCGGCGCTTCGGCGTCGAACAGCAAGGGCAGGGTATCCTTGCCGATCACGTCGATATCGCACTGGTAGAATTCGCGGAAGCGGCCGCGCTGGGCGCGTTCGCCGCGGTAGACCCGCTGAATCTGATAGCGGCGGAACGGGAAAGCCAGTTCGCGCTCGCGCTCGGCGACGTAACGCGCCAAAGGAACGGTCAAATCGAAGCGCAGCGCCAGTTCCGGCTTGTGGCCTTGCTGGATCGCCCCGGTGGATTGGACGAAATAGACCTGCTTTTCGGTTTCGCCGCCGCTTTTGGTCAGCAGCACGTCGGCCAATTCAAACACCGGGGTTTCCACCGGCATGAAGCCGAAACGCTCATAGCCGCGGCGGATGACGTCGAGCATGCGCTGAAAGGCGACCTGCCGACGCGGCGACAACTCCATGGTTCCGGGCGGGGTGCGGGGCGAAATCAGGCTCATTGGACGGCGCTTCCGGGTGTCGGCGAAAGATGTTTTCTGCCTTTGACAACAAGCATATTCGTCTCTTCTTGGCAACATCTTGGCGGCGTTTCCGCACCGCCCGCCAAGACCGCCCCCATAAAACTGCAAAAAATTTTTGATAAATGTGTTGGCTTGCCTAATTGAACGCCGGCCGTCGGCGCTGCGGCGAGAGGGAGGGCTTGGGTAGTGCATGGACCGGTGCGCGTATTGATCGCCGACGATTCCCGCAGCATGCGCGCGTTGATCCGCTCCGCCTTTCCCTACGCCCTTCGCCGTATTGAATTTGAGGATGTCGGCGACGGTCTGGCGGCGATTGACGCTTATCGCGCGCACCGCTTTGACATCGCGGTGGTGGACGTGATGATGCCGGGGGCGGACGGCTTCGAGGTGCTGGCGGCGTTGCGCGCTTATGACGAGGATGCGCTGGTGACGCTGATTTCCGGCGATTCCGACCCAGGCCTTGCGGCGGCGGCGCGCGATGAAGGGGCGGTCGATTTCGTGCGCAAGCCGATCACCCAGCAAGCCGCGCTGCGCATGCTGGCGATGGCGGATCAAAAACGCCGACCCGCGTCGGCCCTGGTGGTGGATGGTTCGGAGGTCGGGCCGGTGACGCTGAAGTTTGGCCTCGACGCCTTGCATATTCCCCATCGGCTGTGCCGCGCCACCAGCGGCGGCGAGGCGATGCAGGCGCTCAATCGCATTCATATCGACGTGGCGTTTGTTGATCCCGCGGTGGCCGGTCGCGACGGGCTGTTCTTCCTGTCGCAAATCCGCGCGCAGCACCCGCATGTTTACATGGTGAAATTCAGCGAGGAATCGACGCCGGAGGCGGTGCGGGCCGCGCTGGATCATGGCGCAGACGATTATCTGCTTAAAAATATTTCTCTTGAGCATTTAAAGAAAATGTGGGGTCGCTTCCGCGCCAAATCCGGTGTTTGACGAGTATTTTTTGCGTTAGCATATCGATAATTATACTAATCCGCCGATAGATCGACCCTTCATCGTCATTCCCGCGAAGGCGGGAATCCACCTTTTCAGCAAGGTTTCTCATAAGGTGGACCCCCGCCTTCGCGGGGGTGACGAAGGTCAGTGTTTAGGGGGGGTGGTATTATTCAGAATAATATTTTGTAAAATAGCGGCCGCAATGTATTTGATAATCGTCAACAAAAGAAATGATATCTAACTAATTGTGAAATATACCAGTTCCGCACCGCACAATTTTTGTTTATGTATTCGGCATTAATACTTCATTATTGAAATAGTGGTGTTGTAGGCGGATGATTCGCTCTGAAAAGCGTGAGGCTGGCTTGATAACACCAACGCGCATTCTTATCGCCGATGACGCTCGCAGCATGCGTTCTCTTATCCGCTCGGCCTTTCCTTATGCTCACCGCCGGCTGGAGTTTTGCGATGTCGGCGATGGCGAGCAGGCGCTGAGCGCCTATCGCCAGCGGCGCTACGACATCGCGGTTATCGACGTGCTGATGCCCGGCATGGACGGGATCGAGGCGTTAAGCGCCATCCGGCGCTATGACGAAGACGCCTTCGTCGTGGTGATCTCCGGCGAATCCGATCCGGTGCTGGAGGAGGCGGCGCTGGCGGAGGGCGCGCGGGACTTCGTGCGCAAGCCGTTCACTCAGAAAGCCGCCTTGCGCATGCTGGAGATGCGCGACGCGCTGCGCCGGCCGGCGTCGGTGCTGGCGGTGGTCGGCGACGACATGGGGGCGGTGACGCTGAAGTTCGGCTTGGACACGTTGCGGGTCGCCAATCGCATGACCCGCGCCTATTGCGCCCGTGAAGCGCTGACCGCGCTCAATCGGCATTACTATGACGTGGTCTTCGTGGAAACCGATCTGCCCGATTGCGGCGCGGCGCTGCTGGCGCAGATGCGCGCCATGCAGCCAAACTTATATATAGTGTCGTTCAGCGACGACTCCTCCCATGACGCGGTGCGGGCGGCGATGAGCGGCGGCGGCGACGATTATTTGCTCAAAAACATTTCGCTGGAGCACTTAAGCAAAATGTGGGCGCGTTTTCGCGCTAAGAGCGGCGGGGCCTAGGCGCCCCCCGACCAAGGGCCGGGCCGTTGGCCAATCGCCCACCGGCTATCGTCGCCTTACGCCTTGGTTTTACCCGTCAACACAAAGATGACGACGAACATTGCGGCCGTTCCAAACAGGGTCGCATAGAGAAGTGCGAGTGGATGAAAAATAATGCCAATCGGCATAGCTAGAAGTAATAGCGCCGATAACAAAACGCCAACAATAAAGTTGCCGATATTAAATTTCTCGTGCATATCAGAAAAGGCCATGATTCGCCTCAGATGCTTGGGTTGCCAATCCGATATCCTGATACTGGTGGAAATTCCGCTGCTTTTCCTTGAGATTTCGCAACGCCGATAAAATATCGTCCGCCTTTGTGAAGGGCGCCGTCTTTGTTTAATAAATTTACCATAGATAATAAAAAGCCGGCAAAAATGCCGGCTATATGATAAAATATAAAAAATTAACAAGTAGTTCTACTTTGATGTCTTGACAAGGACCTTAATCGGGCCGCGTGGATTGCCGGACATTTTGGCTATCTTGCGGTCTTGCGCTTCAAAATACGCCCGCACGGCGCTTTCATTGTCGATATCATCGACATCCGCATGGACAAGCTTGCGGTTGGAGCTTTGCGCGCCGTCCTGATAGGTGATGTTGAACAGCGTATAACCGGCGTCGCCACGCGATTTCTTAACGTTACGCGCCATTGGACTCTCCATTTTCGGCGGTTTCGGCTGTGTCCGGCGCCGTCTGATCGGCGCCCGCATCGGCTTCCGCGTTCGCTTCGGGGGCGCCTTCCTCGGCTTGTCGGCGCTGCGCTTTTTCTTGCTTCTTGCGTTGCTTGGCCCGTTCGCGCTCGGCGCGTTCGAAATTGTAATTAGGCTTGAAGGCCATCATCCGTGCTCCCTAACGCAACGCTTCGCCGTGCAACGCAAAAAAACGACCCGCCGATGAAAATGGAGGGCCGAAAAAAATGAAGGGACGCCGGAACCCCGGCGTCCCTTCACCAGCAGCGGGCGGACCGCCGTCAAAACGTCAGAGCGTCTTGAGGTTTTCCGCCGAGGTCTTGCCGCGCTTGGCGTCGCGAACCAGGTCGAAGGAGACCTTCTGACCATCGTTCAGGCCGCGCAGGCCGGCGCGTTCAACCGCCGAAATGTGAACGAAGACGTCAGCGCCGCCGTCGTCGGGTTGAATGAAGCCGAAACCCTTGGTGCTGTTAAACCACTTGACGGTGCCGTTGGGCATCGCGCCCTCCATGTCGTTGTCCGGAGCCGGCGCGTCATCGCCAGACGGCCCCGGGTAGTTGAAGTCTGCGGGCGACCGGTAATCCTTGCTAATCTCACGAAGGAGAGGCGAGGGAAGGCGGGCGCCGGCGTAAGCAAGACGGACGCCGAAGCGACCGCCGTTCGGCCGACCCGGCCGAACTGAGAACGCGCTGAACGCCAGGGCCGGCGCTTCCCCGGTCGGCTGGGGAGCGTTTCCGAAGGAATAGCGAGGGTTGGTCTTGAACGACGAAACCCGGCTCGAAGGCCGGGTCGTCGAAAAGCCAGCAGTCTATTTAGGAAGGATGGCGCGCCCGAAGAGATTCGAACTCCTGACCCTCAGATTCGTAGTCTGATGCTCTATCCAGCTGAGCTACGGGCGCATCCTTCCGGTTCCCTTGAAATCAAGAAAACCGACCTGTCGCCGCCGTTCGTTGCCGTCCGGCGTCGCGGTGGAGCGGTTTCTACGGTAAGCCGGCGATGAATGCAAGCACTTTGTGACGAAAAAAATTCTGCTATAAGCTGATTTTCGTCGCCCCTTATCCGCAGACCCTTAAGGCCCCGCCGATGTCCAAAGCCTCCCCCGACCGCGTCTATCCTGTTTCCTGGGAAGAATTGCATCGCAACGCCCGCGCGCTGTCGTGGCGGTTGATCGAAAAAGGGCCGTTCAAGGGCATCGTCGCCGTCACCCGCGGCGGGCTGGTGCCGGCGGCGATCATCGCCCGCGAACTGGAAGTGCGGCTGATCGACACCGTTTGCGTTTCGTCGTACGACCACCAGAACCTGCGGGAGTCCCAGGTGCTGAAAAGCGTCGACGGCGACGGCGACGGCTGGCTGATCGTTGACGATCTGGTGGACACCGGCCGCACCGCCGACATTGTGCGCAAGATGCTGCCGAAAGCGCACTTCGCCACCATCTACGCCAAGCCCAGCGGCCGGCCGCTGGTGGACACCTTCATCACCGAAGTCAGTCAAGACACCTGGATCTTCTTCCCGTGGGATGTTGAGCCGCAGTTTTCCCAGCCCATCGCCGCCCAGCGCCGGCAGACCTAAATAGGGCCTTGGCGGGGCTAGGGCTTGCGCACCCTTTTAGGTCGAATTAACCTTTTTCGCGGATCAATCATTCTGTCGAGCCGGCC
Organism: uncultured Azospirillum sp.; assembly: GCA_937960755.1. GTDB lineage: Bacteria > Pseudomonadota > Alphaproteobacteria > Azospirillales > Azospirillaceae > Azospirillum. Next base: position 1,701 of record CALGOL010000501.1, on the reverse strand, counting down.
GTTTGGGGCGGCCGACGGCGACGGCGCGAAGGCTGCATGATCGACGACGGCGAAAAAGTGCTGCGGGAAAAGATCGACGCGCTGGTGGCCAAGCTGCCCGCCGGCTTGGTCTATTCCCTGCTTAGCGAGATTGAGCAGATGGACGCCGGCGCCCCCGACCGGGTCAAGCTGGTGCGCGGCTATGTCATCGACTACCTCAACCGCCAGCGGCCCAACCGGGCGCGCCGGCTGTTCACCAACCTGTTCGAAAACTTTTTGATCGACGACGAGGCGCTCTACCACGCCGGCCAGCCGATTCCCTACGCCGTGCAGCGCGCCGACGTCGGCGCGCTGTGGGATCTGGCGAGTCGCGAGGCGTTTCCGCTGCTGGCGGTGCAGTGCCAGGAAACCCTCGATCTGATGACGAAGACGGAACTGCTCGACCGCGCCTTGCGCTCCCCCGCCTCCCGCGAACTGCGGGAACAGATGCGGTTGGCGACAATCCGCCATATCGACCACGCCTTCGCCAATCGCAAGTTGCTGGAAAGCATGCTGGCGGAGATGACCCGCAACCGCAATCGCCGCGCCAAGCTGCTGTCGGCGCACATCAACCGCTCGCCGCCGTTCGCCGCCGAGACCCTGCACGGTTTGCGGGTGATTCTGGAGCTTAGCGACGCCGACGCCTCCGACCTCGCCGACCGGCTGGCGGATATCCCCGCCGGAGCGGCGCGCGATGGCGAAGCGGCGGAGGAGATCGCCGATCAGATCGGCGACGAATCGGGTGGTTTGGCGCTGACCGCGGCGGCGGACGGCGTGTCGGCGCTTTATGAAGCGTCGGCGCTGAACGTGCGGCACGCTTATGGCCCGGTCGGGCGGCTGCTGCGCCGTCGCGACGCCGAAACCTTGCGCGTCGATCCGCTGGCGGCGTGTCTCGCCGGGCATTTCGTCGGGGTCGCCCGCGCCTTCACGGCGATATTGATGGGCGCGCTGCGCATCAACGACCGCACCGCGGGGGCGACCATCCGGCCCAGCCAGCGCGACCGGGCTCGGTTGGACGGTTTGCTGCTGCGGTTGGAACAGGTGGTGGAGGCGGTGGGGGCGTCGGGCCTGCGCGACGACCGTTTGACCGAACCGCAGTTCCAGCTTGCTTGGGACGGAGCGGCGAAGATCATCAACACCCGTGTCGCCGCGGTGGCGCTGGAGCGCGCGGCGCTGGCGGCTGCGGCCCGCAAACAACCCGCCATCGATCAAGACGACGTGGTGTGGTTGGCGGGGCTGGTGCGGCGCTGGCGCGACGTTTCGCTGGCGTTCGGTTTGGACGCCTTCGACCTGGCTAAGTGGCGCGAGACCCTGCTGGACGAGATGCGCGCTTGTACTGACAAGGCGATGCGCTTTGAAGACGGCGAGACGCTGGACGAGCGCATGGAGCATCTGCTGCGGGTCAATGCGATATGCGCGGTGTTCGGCAAAACCGTCGGCGACTGGATTCCGCCGTCCAGCCACAACATGAACAAGCTGGTGGTGCATCGTCTGACCAACGCGCCGACGATTTGCCCGGCGGAGCGCGGCCTCATCAAAATCGTCGTCGACCATGTTCGCGACGAACTCGCCCGCTCGCGCTACTGGAAGAGCAATGATCTGGTGTCAATGCTGGAGCTGGCCGACCGCCGCTTCGCCGAAACGGCCGCGCCGCCGCAGCCTCCCGCCACCGCCGCCGCCGCC
>CALGOL010000500.1 GCA_937960755.1 uncultured Azospirillum sp. | reverse complement strand
ATACGAGATTACAAGGTGACTGGAGTTCAGACGTGTGCTCTTCCGATCTTTCTTGCAACAGGTCGGCGAGCTTGCGCACGAGATCGCCGTCGATATCGAAACTAGCCATGGCCTTGTCGAAAACCCCTCAAGATCAAAAAAAGCCCCGCCGGCAAGCGCCCGCGGGGTCAAGCGTTATCGATGATTCGCGCCAGCGCGTCCATCGCCAGCAAATACCCCTGCGCGCCCAAGCCGCAGATCACCCCGCGGGCGACGGCCGAGATGTAGGAGTGATGGCGGAACGGTTCACGGGCGAAGATGTTGGACAGATGCACCTCGATCACCGGCAGGTCGGTCGCCGCCAGCGCGTCGCGGATCGCCACCGAGGTGTGGGTGTAGCCGCCGGCGTTGATGATGATCCCGTCGTGATCGGTTCGCGCTTCTTGTATCCAGCCGATCAATTCGCCTTCGTGGTTGGACTGGCGGAAATCGAGACCAAGGCGAAGTTCCTCCGCCCGCTCCTGGCAGGCGGCTTCGATGTCGTCCAGGGTCGTGGCGCCGTAGATGTGCGGCTCCCGCAGCCCCAACATGTTGAGGTTCGGTCCGTTGACGATGAGAATCGACATGTCGCCCGCCACCGCGGCAGCCCCTTTATCGAATGCGAATCGAAGGCGTTATAGCACGCCCGCGCCGCAGGACAAGCCGCCGCTTTGGTCGGAGGCGGGACGGCGGCCGCGCCCATGGCCGTCAAGGCTTGGCCGCCCCAGACGACGGCGTCCCAATAGATTCAATTAATTCGCGTCGAATGGAAAGATTTTATTTTTCTAAAATAATGGTCGGCCGCAAAAAGAAAATCCCCACAAGGAAGGCGGTTAAGCATCGTTTAAACAATAGTTGGTCACATATCCGCCACCGAAAACAAATCTTCGGCCGCCGTCGCCTGTGGCGGCGCAATAAAAACAATGACAAGAGAAATAATAAAAACACGCCGGAAAGCCGGCGGATAGAGAAAAAAAGTGACCAGAGCAGCGGGAAAACAGCGAAAAAAAGGGGGAATGCGTTATGGGGGTAATCGGTTCGGTTCGGCTGGCTGCGCGGGTCAGCTTGATTAATGTCGCGACGCTATTGATTCTCGCCGCCAGTCTCGTGGGCTTCGTCATTACGATGCTGAACGATCATTTGCTGGCGCAAGCGCACAGCCGCCTTGATGAGAACGTCGCCGCCTTGCGCGAAGTGGTGCAGAGCCGCGGCCAAGCCTACCGCCTCGCCGACGACGCCTTGTGGATCGGCGATCATCGGCTTGATGGCGACAACGCCACGGTGGACCGCTTTGTCGGCGCGGTCGGCGGCGTCGCAACGATCTTCCACGGCGACACCCGCGTCGCCACCAATATCGTCAACGAGGGCAAGCGCGCCGTTGGGACCAAGCTGGCGGCGGGGGCCGCCCGCACAGCGGTGGTGGACCAAGGCAAATCCTATCGCGGCGAAAACGTCATTCTCGGCAAGACCTATCTCACCGCCTACGACCCGATCCGCGATGCGGCGGGCGGTATGGTGGGAATCCTGTTCGTCGGCGTGGAAAAGGCGCGCTTCATGGCCCTGGCGGCGGAGCTGCAAGACCAAATCATTCTTATCGCCGCCGGCGTCACCGCATTTTTCGGCCTGCTGGTTTATTTAGTGATGAGCGCGACTTTCCGGCCGCTTACCGCCCTGCGCAACATCATGTTGGAGATTTCCCAAGGCCGCGGCGACCAAGCGCTCCCGTGCCTCCACCGGCGGGACGAGTTGGGCGAAATGGCCCGCACGGTCTCGACCTTCCGCGACAATCTGCGCCGGGTCGAGCAGCTTCGCGTGCAGCAGGAAGAGCACGAGCGCAAAGCCATCGACGAGCGCAAGCGCGCCATGCTGACCATGGCCGACGCCATGGAAAAGCGGGTCAAGGGTTTGGTGGTCGCCATCGGCCGGCAGATCGACCAGCTTCACCGCTCGGCCGGCGTGATGTCGGCCAACGCCCAGCAAACCAGCGCGCAGAGCGCCACCGTCGCGTCGGCGTCGCGGCAGACCTCAAGCAATGTTCAGACCGTCGCCGCCGCGGCCGATCAGTTGAACGCCTCCAGCCTCGAGATCGGCCGGCAGGTGGAGCGCTCAACCAGCATGGCCCATGCGGCGGCGGAGCGGGCGCACGGCGCTGACGGCGTGGTGCAGGGGCTGGCCGGCGCGGC
>CALGOL010000499.1 GCA_937960755.1 uncultured Azospirillum sp. | reverse complement strand
AGGCAGCGCTGCGCGGCCATGCCGCCCATGGAATGGCCGATCACCACCGGCGCGGCCGGCAAATCCTCCAGCACCGCCAGCGCGTCGGCGACGTAATCCTCCGGCCCGCAAGCGTGCAGCGAGCCGGTCAACGGGCTGGCGCCATGGCCGCGGAACGACAGGGCCCAGCAATCCCAGCCGCGGGCGGCGAACCAGGGCAGGAAACGCTCGGCCCAAATCCAGGCGCCGCAGAACGCGCCGTGCAGGAAGAGCAGCGGCGGGCGGCCGGGAACGGCGGCTTCGGGCGGGAAATGCAGGACTTCAAGCGGGTGCGGCATGGTCGGCGATGAAGCGGTTGAGGACAGGGACGATATGGTTGCGCCAAGCGGCGCCGTGAAAGACGCCGAAATGGCCGACGCCCGGCTCAACATGACGGGCGCGCCGCCCGGCCGGCAAACGTCGGGCGACATCATGCGCCGCCGCGGTCTGGCCGACAGCGGCAATGTCGTCTTCTTCCCCCTCCACCGTCAAGAGCGCGGTGCGCTCCAGCGCGTCGCCTTCGACCCGCACGCCGCGCCAGCGCAATTGTTTTTGCGGCAGGGCGGCTTCAAAAAACACCAGCCGCATGGTGTCGAGAAAGACCTCCGCCGGCAGGTCCATCAGCGCCAAGTAATGCTTCAAGAAGGGATGGCGCAGCGGATCGGCGCCGTCGTCGTGCAACGTCTTGCGCTGCAACTCTCCCCCCGTCGCCATGTGGCGGGCGAGGTGGGCCATCAGCCCCGGCCGCTGCGCTTCGGAACTATAGACCCGCCGGCCGGCGCCGGCCCAAGCGGCGGGAACCGGCGTCGTCGCGCAAGCCGCCAGCACGTCCAGCGATTGGGCGCGAATCAATTGCGCGACGCGAGTCGGACGGATGCGCGGATCAACCGGGCCGCCCATTAAAATCAGGCTGGCGGGTCGGGCGGCGTCGTCCGCCTGCTCCAGCAGCGCCGCCGCGGCCAAACACGGAACCACCGATTGGCACAGCCCCAGCACATGCGCCCCCGGCGGCAGGGCTTTCACCGCTTGAATCACGCCGTCGATATTTTCATCCAGGCCGAAGCGGCCCGATTCCGCCGGAACGTCGCGGCCGTCGCGCCACTCCAGCACATGAACATTGGCGTGGGGCAGCAACCCCAGCACCGCGTCGCGCAGCACATAGGCGAAATTCGACGACAACGGCGCGACGAGAATCAGCGGCGACAAGCCTTCGGCCCCCGGTCGGGCGAAATGCAGCAAGCGGGCGAACGGCGTCTCAAACACCACGCTTTCCCTGACCGGCAACCTCTCGCCATGAACCGCCACGGCGGAAATGTCGAAATCGGGTCGGCGCGACGCCGGCGGGTGGGCGGAAGGCGAATCGGTCCGGCTCTGCATGGCCCCCCCTTTCTTGGCGTCTGAGACGGGTATGGGCGTACTTTAGATGGGGTCGATTTGGGTGCGAGTCAAATCGTTCATTGCTTTTTTTGCGGCAATCGCCTTATCGACAAACGGCGCGGCGCCGTTCATCTTTTATTGCTAGCCTGTAAGACGGAGAATGCCGCATGACTGATCGCACCGACGCTTCCTCGCCCCGCGCCCTCGACCCGTCGCGGGTCGAGCCGGAATACGGCTCCGGGTATCCCGAACATTTGCGCGGCGCAGTGGCCGGGCGGGTGCGCCGCCGGTTGGGCAATGCGTTGGGGTTGACGGGGTTCGGCGTTAATTTAACCCGGCTGGAGCCGGGGGCGCAGTCGGCGCTGCGCCACTGGCACACCCGCGAAGACGAATTCGTCTATGTGGTGGAAGGCGAGTTGACGCTGCGCACCGACGCCGGGGACGTGGTTTTGACCGTCGGCATGTGCGCCGGCTTTCCCGCCGGCAAGCAGGACGGCCATTGCCTGATTAACCTTTCCGACCGTCCCGCCGCCTATCTCGAGGTGGGAAATCGCGTCGACGGCGACGAAGCCCATTATCCCGAGGAAGACCTGTGGTATCGCGGCAAGAAGTTTTATCACCGCGACGGCCGGCCGTGGTGACGCCAGCGCCCCGAAGGCCAACGCCCCGAAGGCCAACGCCCCGAAGGCCTGCGCTGGGGACGACTGACCTGTGAACGCGCTGCGCCGACTGCCGGTTCATTGGCGGATCTTTCTTATTGTCGCGTTGAACGGCGTCGCCGCGGCGCTGCTGGCGGCGCTGGCGTTTTTCAGCGCCCGCGAAATCGTCGCCCGTTGGCGCGACGTCGGCGCGGCGCACGCCGAATACCGGGTTTACACCGGAATTGAAAATGAAATCAGCCGCTTGCAAGGGCTGGTGCATCGCTATCTCGGCGACCCGTCCGGCGAGTTGCTGGCGGAGATCGACAGCCGGCGCCGCCGTCTGTTGCAGGATTTGGAAGGCTTTCGCACCGACGATCCGTCGATCAACGCCGAATTCGCCCGGCTGGCCGGCGCGTCGCGGCGCTTTCTTGTCAGCTTCGATTCGGTGCGCGAGTTGTCGGTCGGCTTGCGCCGGCTGCAAGACGACGTGTCGGTGCGGCGCGGGCCGGAAATCGCCAGCCTGATGAGCTGGCTGGAGACCGACGCCAAGGCGGATTCTCCGGCGCTGAACGCCGGTCTGGCGCGGGCGCGGGAGGACTTGTTTGAAAGCCTTGCGGCGTTCAACGCCTTTTTCCTGTCCGGCGAGCCGGTGGCGGCGGAGCGCGCCGCCGTCAATTTCGAACAATTGCGGTTGGAGCTGGCGACGTTGCGCGACCTCGC
>CALGOL010000498.1 GCA_937960755.1 uncultured Azospirillum sp. | reverse complement strand
GCGGCCGCCGACAAGCCGGCTGATCCGGCCTTGCCCGACAAGGCCGAAATTGAACGGGCGATCCGGCTGCTGGAAAACGCCGAAAGCCGCGACCGCCTTATTAAACAGTTGAAGACCCTGACCACCGCCGTCGAAGCGGTGGGCGAGGAGCAGCGGGAGACGGTGGGCGCCAAGGTGGTGGCCGGCATTCGTGAACGTCTGGCGGCGACCGAAGACGCCTGGAACGATCTGGCGAAGGTGGCGGCGTCGCCCGCCGTGCTGGCCTGGGCGGAACGGCAAGTGACCGACCCGCAGAGCAAGCAGCGCTGGACGTATTTCTTCGTCGCGCTGGCGCAAGTGCTGATCGCCGGCTACGCCGCCCGCGCCGTGGTTTGGCGGCTGCTCAACCATCCCCGGCATTGGCTGGAGAACCGCGCGCCGCCGTCCGCCCTGGGGAAGCTGCCTTATCTCGCCGGCCGCACCATGTTGAACGCGCTGCCGGCGGCGGCGTTGGCGGTGGCGGGCTATGGCGTGCTGGCCTTCACCGATCCGGCGGAGCGGGTGCGGCTGGCCGCCTTGCCGATCATCAACGCCAGCGTCGCCATCCAATTGCTGCTGCTGCTGGGGGCGTTTTTCCTGTCGCCGACCTCCCCCGGCTTGCGGCTGCTGCGGGTGGACGACGGCGCCGCCGCCCGCGCCATGCGCCAGTTGAAATACATGGGCGCGGTGGGCTTTTACGGCTGGTTCCTCGCCGGCTCGGCCTTCGTGCTGGGGTTGCCGCGGCCGACCTACGAGATGACGTTGAAACTGGTGGGCGCGGTGGTCGCTTTGATGCTGCTGCGGTGGATCTTCTCCTGGCGCCGTGTGGTGGCCGGTCTGATCCGCGGCGACGAGACCGCGCAAGCCGGACGCCTCGGCGCGGTGCGACGCCGCGTCGCCGACGTCTGGCATTTGATCGCAGCGATTTACGTCGCCGTGGTGTGCGGCGTCTGGTTATTGGAAATTAAAGGCGGCTTCACCTTCCTGGCGCAGGCGACCGTGGTGTCGGCCGCCGCTCTGTCGTTCGGCCACGCGCTGGCGACGGCGCTGCGGCGCGGCCTTTCCAAGCCGGTGCGGCTGTCGGCGACGCTCAATCAGCGCCTGCCCAGCCTGGAGCGGCGTTTGGACGGCTACCGGCCGTGGGTGACGCAAATCGGTGTGGCGGCGCTGTGGATCGCCGCCGGCTTCGTCGCCTTCGACGCCTGGGGCCTTAATACGCTGGATTGGCTGTCGTCGAAAACCGGCCAACGGGTGCTGGGCGGCGCGCTGACCATCGCCTTCGCCCTGGCGCTCGCCGTGGTGGCTTGGGAGGCGGTGAGCCTGTCGATTGAGCGCGCCCTGCTGCCGGAAGGCCGCGACGGCGTGCGGATTGAACGCTCGGCTCGCGTGCGCACCCTGCTGCCGCTGCTGCGCAACGCCTTTCTGGTGCTGCTGGTGGTGTTCGTCGGGCTGTTCTCGCTGGCGGAAATGGGCGTCAACATCGCGCCCTTGCTGGCCGGCGCCGGCGTCATCGGCCTAGCGGTGGGTTTCGGCTCGCAAACCCTGGTCAAGGACGTCATCACCGGCCTGTTCATCTTGATTGAGGACACCATCGCGGTGGGCGACGTGGTGGACATCGGCGGCGGCCACGCCGGCAGCGTCGAAGCGATCTCCATCCGCACCATCCGGCTGCGCGACACCGCGGGCGCGGTCCACACCATCCCGTTCAGTTCGGTGACCATCGTGCGCAACATGACCAAGGACTTCTCCTTCGCCGTGTTCGACGTGCAGGTGGGCTATGACGAAGACACCGACCGGATCACCGAAATCCTGCAAGAAATCGCCGTCGGCATGCGGGAGGACGAGCCCTGGCGGCGCGACATCCTGGAGCCGCTGGAAGTCTTTGGGGTGGAACGCTTGGCCGACTCCGCCGTCGTCATCCGGGCGCGTTTCAAGACCCGGCCGATCCGGCAATGGGCGGTGGGCCGCGAGTTCAACCGCCGCATGAAGAAGCGTTTCGACGAAATGGGCGTCAACATCCCCTACCCGCACATGCAGGTGGTGATGTCGCGCCCGACCGCCAAACCGGCGTTGCCCGCGCCGGCCGAAACCGCAGCCTCGACCGCGGCGGTCAGCGATTCCACGGCATGATCGGCACGGTGGAGATGGCGTTTTTCGGCGAACCATCCACCAGCTTGTCGGAATAGCTGAGGTAAACCAATGTGTTGTTCGGCTTGTCGTGGAAGCGGACGACTTGCAGCTTTTTGAACAGCCACGAGCGGTTTTCCTTGAAGACGTTTTCGCCGTCTTTGAGGTCGCCCTTGATGGTGATCGGCCCGACCTGCCGGCAAGCGATGGAGGCGTCGGAGGTGTCCTCCGCCAGCCCGACCGCGCCGGACAGGCCGCCGGTCTTGGCGCGGCTGACATGGCAGACCACGCCGTCGACCTTGGGGTCTTTGAAGCTGTCGATGCACACCTGATCGTTCGCCATGCCCAGCATGCGGAAGGTGGTGGACACGCAGCCCACCTCCTCCGCCCTCGCCGGGGCGGCGGCGAGGGCGCAGGCGAGAACGGCGGCGGCGGCGGATACGGCAAGCAGAGTGCGCACGGGCGGACGGCCTTTCAGCAAGGATAAAACCCGTTCAGATGTGGGGGAAGCGCCGCGCCGCGGCAAGAGGCTATAGAGCGCGACGGCTGCGTCAGCCAGCTTCCACACACCAGCGTCGCCACATTTCCCGATAGGCGCGCTCAACCGCGCGCGTATAGAGCGCGATGTTTCCCGCCGCCGAACTCAAGAAACGCTGACGCATGCCGACGCGCAGCGCCGCCAACGCCGCCCGGTCGGCGATCTTCGCCGCGCCAATGGCTACATAGTCGTCAGGGCTCTCCGCCACCCAGTCCGACAGTCCAATATACGTCATAATCGCCGCCGACACCCGCGCTGGCGGCGCTCCCCCCAGCATCGCCACAACCGGAACCCCCATCCACAGCGATTCCATAGTCGTGACGCCGCCGTTCAACGGAAACGGATCAAGCGCGATGTCCACGCCGCCATATGCCGCCAGATGGTCATAACGACCGCTGCCGCCCATGAAGCGCAGTCGTTCCGCGGAAACGCCATGCCGGGCGAAACTTTCCGTCATGCGCCGCCGCTCGGCCGAATCATTCAACGAGCGGTCCTTGAGCAACAAATCAGCGTCTGGACAAGCGCGCAGCAACTGCGCCCATAGCGCGATAACCGGAGCGGTCACCTTGGTTAAGCGGTTAAGACAGCCGAACGTCGCGCGGCTGGAGCTGCAGGAGGGCGGCGGCGCCACCGGCGGCGCTTCATGCGGCGAGCGAAACGGGATCACCAACGGCAAGTCCCATACGCGCTCCATAAACAGCCCACGGTCGGACGCCGGGATCGTAACCGGGTCGGAAAAGACGTAATCCATCGTCTCCAACCCAATGCCATGAGGGTGCGTCCAGGCGGAAAGCTGCACCGGGGCCGGGCGGCGCGCAAAAACGGCCAAGCGATTGCCGGACGAATGGCCAGACATGTCCACCAGAATGTCGACGCCATCGGCCCGGATCAGATCGGCCAAGGTTTCTTCGTCCATGCCGACGGTTCGGCGCCACGCCGTCGCCAACGCCTGGCATCGCTCCGTCATTTCATCTTCGATTACAACGCCAGAATAACAATATATTTCATAGGCTTGGCGGTCCATCTCGCGAAAGATCGGCTCGAACGCGAAGGCGGCTGAATTCATGCGAAAATCGGCTGTGACATACCCGATCCGCAAAACCCGCTCGGGATCGCGAACGTTGGCGAACGGCTTGCGAAAGCAGCGGCGCGGAACGCCGTGGCGCAAATTAAACTCTCGCCGCGCCGCTTGAAGGTAGGCGGTCGTCACCTCCGGCAGCACATCCATGGCGAATATCATGTCGGAATGGGTTTCCGCCCACTCGGGGGAGATCGTAAGCGCCCGCCGATAAGCGGCCAAACCCTGCTCCACCCTGCCGGTCACCGTCAGCACAAGGCCAAGATTGGCGTACTGCTCTCGCCGGTCGGGCTGCAACGCGACGGCGCAATGCAACGGCCGCTCCGCTTGCGCCGGCCGGCCGGACGCTTGCTGCGCCACGCCCAGGTTAACGTAAGCCTCGGCGAGCTCTGGCTGCCGCTTGATCGCCATACGAAACAGCGCTTCGGCGCCGGTCAGCGCGTGCTTCGCTTGAAACGCCGCGCCAAGCGCCAGCAGCGCCTGCGCGCTGTCGGGGGTGAGCCGCGCCGCGCGGTCGCCGACTCTGGCCGCCGCGTGCAAATCGCCCTGCTGGGTCAGCGCCACACACAAGTTGGTCAGCGCTTCGGGCGTCGCCGGACGCAACGCCAAGGCGACGCGGTAATGATCCGCCGCAGCCTGACGGCCGCCGGCCGATTGCAAGACGACCGCCGTCATCGCCCAAGCCGCGCTATGATCCGGGCAAAGGCGGCGAACCCGCCGCAAAAGCGCCAACGCGCCGCCTTCCGCCGCTAAATCCCCCAATTCCGCCAGACAATAAAGCGCGTCGGCGTCCGCGGGGTCCAACGCCACGACCGCACGAAACGCCTGGGCAGCTTGTCGCCGACGGCCCAGACGCTTGAGGACAAGCCCCAGTTCCAGCCGCGCTCTGGCGAAATCGGGCCGGAGCTTTGCGGCGGCGGCGAACGATTCCGCCGCCAACTCCAGCTGTCCGGCGTCGCGCGCCGCAATCGCGCCGTTAAAGCGCAATTCCAGCGATTCCGGCCGCAGATCAGCAGCTTCGCGGTAGAGTGAAAGAGCCGTCGCCGGGTCGCCGCGATCAAGCGCCGCATCGGCCAATCCGGCCAGCGCTTTAACCAACGCCGAGACGGCGGCGGCGTCGCCGGGAAGCAGTCGGGCTATGGCGCGGCGCAGCCGCAACGCCGCCGCAACGCCCTGCCCCGCCTCCAGCAGACCGGCAAAGTTACGATAAACGTCCGCGGCGCCAGGCGCCAGCGCGACGACGGACCGAAACAGCTTGACGGCGTCGGCGGCTCGGCCGGTTTGCGCCATAATCACCGCCAGCAGATGCCGCGCGCCGCTTTCCGCCGGCGCCTTTTCAAGAATGCGTCGGCACAGCGCCGCGGCTTCATTCAAGCGGCCGGCCTGATAATGGTCGAAGGTGATGGACAAGGCTTCCGACAGGGTCGCCATCGATGGGGGCCGCCTTTCCGCTCGCGCCAGCACGAAGCGCGTTGTTATTCCGGCGGGGATTATGCGGCGCCGCCTCGACGCTGGCGACGCGAAATTTAGTAACGGAACGAGCTGCGATAAAATTTACGCCGCCGCGCCCAACTCGACGTCGTCGCGCGGTATCCGCCGGTGGTTGGCGAGGGCGGCGCGAACAGTCAGCGGCGAAACATTGAAATGATCGGCGATTTCTTCGGTGCGGTCAGAGGAGTAATCGCCGTCGGCCATGGCGTCCACCGCTTCGAACGGACACAAAAACTCGGTGGCGAACACTTTTTGCAACTTCTGACGATAAGTCGCCGCCTCCGTCGCCGGCCGCAATTCCTCATTGACGCCGCCGGCGATGCGGTCGCCCAGCAGCCGAGCCAAGTCAAAACGCCGCCCAGTCTGACGCGGCGTGCGCAACACCACGCGCCCGTCGCCCGCCGAAACATCCAGCATGAAACTGATGGGAAACTTTTCGCCGCCGGATGTCCAAGCCTCCTTGGAAACGCCCGCCATTTCAGCCAGTTTCTGGTCGCTAATCGGCTCCTGGCCGAGCTTTTCCTGCGCTCGCAACGCCTTGGCCGCCTCCGCAGCCCGACGCCGCGCCGATTCATACCCGATACGGGGCAAACCGAGCAGCGCACTACGATCCAGACGGGCGGCGCTGGACGGATCGCACGATACGCCAAGCCGCCCGGCCGCCTCGTTAAGCGCATTGCAGGAGAGCGACGCGCTGACGCCCGACGCCGCCAGTTCGGCGACGCCGTCCTGTCCCAACACCTTGGCGTCGGCGACCAGCCGCTCAATTTCAGCTTGGTCGCCTTGGTCGGGGTCAAATCCTAACGACGCTTCCAGCCGCCGCCATAACGTCGCCTCGGGCGAGCCGCGCTCTTCGCTAACCGCATCCCAAATCCGCTTGAGATTGGTGTCGGGCAAACCTTCGCTACGTAATTGGTCCAATACTTGCGCCAGAAAATCGTCCCCCGCGCTTTCAAAATCGCCGGCGCGCACCATCACCGCCAAATCGGTGATGTAGCGTTGCGGTTCTCTGGGGTTTTGCTCTGTCGGTTTGGCGTCAAGGACGATTCGCTGACCATCGGAGGTAATGGTGATGTTCGGCCAGACGTAACCGCCGCCGATAGCGCTCATCCGATGGGCGCACGCCCAATCAACGCCGGTCTTTCTGGTTTCCCAACGCAGACGCCACCAGTTAAACGCCAACCATTGCGCCAGCAGATAACCCGACAACGCCGGCGCCGTTCGGGTGCGCTTCACCAGCCTATCATCGACTTCCGTCAACCAGCGATCATCGTACTGAATGCCAATTTGCGCGAAACACGCCCGCTCTTCAGGCGACCCGCTCTGCAAACTCTCCCATTCGGCGTCAAACTTCAGCGCGCGGCTCATGCTTTTTCCGCCCAGGCGTTCAAGACGGTTTCGCGAAATGGATCTTCGCTTGGCATCGGTTAGCAACGGTAAGCGCCACTTACACAATTCTCAACATGATTTCTTTGCCCACGCGCTCAAGACCGTTTCACAGAATGCATCTTCCAACGGCATCGGATAACCATGGTAAGCGCCACTTACACAATTCTCAAGTTGCGTCTCGTACGCGACGCCCTTGTCGTCCACCGCCCACACGTTTTGCGGCCAACCGTTTCGTATTTGCTGGCTGACCAGCCCATTTTTGAAGCCGGATCGCAGCAGTTCCTCCGCCTGACGCTTTAGAAATGGCCCATCGCCGTCGCACAATGTCTTGTTCGGCCTTGGGTTAGGCGGCGGGCCAAGCCCGTAATCGGCCGGGTGGCGTTTATGTTCCGGGTTGCCGCCATACTGCGCCCGCGCCGCCAAATCGGCCAATGCTCCGGGCGAAAACGTCCCGGCTTCGGCCAATCTGCGATTGGGATTGTGGCATCCTGTCCGGCGCCTCATCGCCCTACCCCCGCCACGCCAGCAAGCGCTCAACGGCTTCGGCGATGTGGGCTTCGTCTCTGGCGTAGGCGAAGCGCACGAAACGCCGGCCGCGGCGCGGGTCGAAGTCGATCCCCGGCGTCGTCGTCACCCCGGTCTCCTCCAACATGCGATGGCAAAACGCCTCGCTGTCGTCGGTGATGTCCGACACGTCGGCCCACAGGTAAAACGCGCCGTCCGCCGGGGCGATGCGGGTGAAACCCGCCTTGGGCAGTTCCCGCAGCAACAGTTCGCGATTGCGGGCGTAGCGGGCGACATGGCCTTCCAACTCGTCCACCGCATCGAACGCCGCCAAGGCCGCCGCCTGCGACACCGCGGGCGCCGAAATGAACAGGTTCTGCGTCAGCGACTCCACCGAGCGCGCCATGTCCTCCGGCACGATCATCCAGCCCAGCCGCCAGCCGGTCATGCTGAAGTATTTGGAAAAGCTGTTAATCACCAGCGCGTCGTCGTTGAGCGCCGCCGCGGTCGCCTCCTTCTTGCCGTAGGTCAGACCATGATAGATCTCGTCCGACACCAGCCGCACATCGTTCGCCTTACACCAGTCCGACAGCCGCGCCAATTCCTCCGGGGCCAGCATCGAGCCGGTCGGGTTAGCCGGGCTGGCGACGATCAGCCCCTGCACCGGCCGGTCGAGCTTATCCAGCATTTCCGGCGTGGGGTGAAAGCCGGTCTCCGGCCCGGTTTCAAGCTCCACCGGGACGGCGCCGATGGCGGTCAGGGTGTGGCGATAGGCGGGATAGGACGGCGACGCCATGGCGACGCGGTCGCCAACCTCGAACGCCGCCAGAAACCCGACCTGGAACGCCCCCGACGAGCCCGTGGTGACGCAAACCCGCGACGGCGACAGGTCAACGCCGTAGCGCGTCTTGTACCAACCGGCGATGGCCGCCCGCAGTTCCGGCACGCCCAGCGCGTCGGTGTAGCCCAGCTTGTCGGCGAACAGCGCCCGCTGCGCCGCCTCCAGCGCCTTGCGCGGCGCCGGGGTGGAAGGCTGGCCGACCTCCAGATGCCAGACGCCCAAGCCGGCGCGCTCGCGGGCGCCGGCCATGCGCATCAATTCCATGACGAAGAACGGGGGAACGGCGCCGCGGGAGGCGATTTTCATGGCTGTTAGGCTCTCGACAGTAAATTCCAGCCGCGAGGTTGTAGCACGGATCAAGGCGCGCTGGCATTCCCCGGCCTTGGTCGGCTAGGGTTGCGTTCCTTGCGCTTCCCCTGCTGATTCACCCAAGGACGTGACGCCCGTGGCTTGCTTCGATCCCGCCTCCACTCCCGCCCCCGGCTCCAAACCCACGCTGCTGGTGGTGGCCGTCGCCATGGTCGATTCGGACGGTCGGGTGTTGCTGGCCCAGCGCCCGCCGGGCAAGCAATTGGCCGGTCTGTGGGAGTTTCCCGGCGGCAAGGTGCATGACGGCGAAACGCCGGAAGCGGCGCTGGTGCGCGAACTGAAAGAAGAATTGGGGGTCGATACCGCGGCGAGCTGCCTCGCCCCCTTCACCTTCGCCTCGCACAGCTACGAAAGCTTTCACCTGCTGATGCCGCTGTTCGTCTGCCGGGTGTGGGAAGGCTTCCCGACGCCGTTGGAAGGTCAGCGCCTCGCCTGGGTGCGGCCGGAAAAAATGGGCGACTACCCCATGCCCCCCGCCGACCTGCCGCTGGTCGCCATGCTGCGGGATTTGCTTTAATCCCTTAATGCAGCACCGGCCGGGGCGGCGGCGGTTCGCTCTCGCCGCGGATAGCGATCCGCCCCGACTGGTGAAAGGCGATGCGCCACTTGCCGTCTTCGCGCACGAACAGATTGGCCGCCGACAAGGCCGCTTGGCTGTTGAGGATTTCGCCGCACAGCACTAGCGCCGTGTCGCCGAAGCCCTGCACGCCGATGTCCTGAACGCGGATTTCCATCGGCTCCGACGCCGACAGCACGTCACGCCAACTGGCCATCACCGCGTCGCGCCCCATCAACGGCGGCCAACCGGGATGGACGCACGACACCGGATGATTTTTGGCCCACAACGCCTCCATCGCCGCAAGGTCGCGGTCGGCGAAGGCCTTGTAAAAGGCTTTGTTGGCGGCGAGGATGTCTTCCGGCGCGGGCATGACGGCATTTCCTGACGAGCTGACAGCGGCGGCCTTGGCGGCGGCGCGACTTGCCCCTATTGTGCCTTCCCCTTGATGTTTTCAGCAATGATCGAATATGGACGACGGCGCCTTTCCTGTCGGCTCGAAGCCGGCGCAGATTCTCGAAGCGGCGAGCGAACTGTTTCTGCGCGACGGCTTTGGCGCCGTCAGCATGGATGCGGTGGCGCGGGAAGCCGGCGTCTCGAAAGCGACGCTCTACGCCCATTTCGAAAGCAAAGACCGGCTGTTCGCAGCATTGGTCAAGCGGGAATGCGCTCGGCTGTTCGGCGAAGGCGTCGATCATGGCCTGGACGGGCTGACCCCGACCGAAGGGCTGACGTTGATCGGCCGGCGCTTCGTCAGCCTGCTGATGTCGCCCAAGGCTGTCGCCGGTCACCGCATCGTGGTGGCGGAGGCGGCGCGCTTTCCCGAACTGGCCCGCACCTTTTATGAAGCCGGCCCCGGCCCGACCATCGCCAAGGTCGCGGGTTATCTCGACAAACTGAACACGGCCGGCTTGCTGAGAGCGCCCGATCCCGCCCTGGCCGCCGAACAATTCCTCGGCATGCTGAAATCTCACCTGCATCTGCGCCTGCTGTTAGGCATGCAAGCCGCGCCCAGCCCGGATGATCTGGAGCGGCTGATCGCCGCCGCGGTGCATCTGTTCGTCCGGGGGTACGCGCCATGAGCCTGTCGTCGCCCCATGGCGGCGGGCTGGCGGCGGGCGACCGCCAGTTCACGCTCAGCGCCAAGATCCGCATGGTTTCCTGGGGGCTGGTGCTGCTGGTGTGCGTCATCACCGGCGTCGGCATCGCCATGCTTTATTCCGCCGCCGGCGGCCAGTGGGAGCCTTGGGCCAAGTCGCAGCTTGTCCGCGCCGTTCCCGGCGTCGTTTTAATGCTTGTGGTGGCGCTGGTGGACGTGCGGCTGTGGATGCGGTCGGCTTATGTGCTTTACGCGCTGGTCTTCGCGCTGCTGGTGGCGGTGGAGATCATGGGACATATCGGCATGGGGGCGCAGCGCTGGATCAATCTGGGTTTCTTCGTGCTGCAACCATCGGAATTGATGAAGCTGACGCTGGTCTTGGCGCTGGCGCGCTATTTCCACGGCCTGAACCTAGACCAGATCGGCCGCCCCTTGGTGCTGATCCCGCCCATCATCATGGTGTTCGCCCCGGTGGGTCTGGTGTTGCTGCAACCCAACCTCGGCACCGCGCTTTTGCTGATTTTGGGCTCGGGAGCGATATTCTTTGTCGCCGGGGTGCGCATCTGGAAGTTTTTGCTGGTGATCGGCGCCGGCGTCGGCGCGCTGCCGGTGGCGTGGGAATTTCTGCACGACTACCAAAAACAGCGGGTTTTCACTTTCCTTGACCCGGAAACCGATCCTTTGGGCGCCGGCTACAACATTCTGCAATCCAAGATCGCTCTTGGGTCGGGCGGGCTGTTCGGCAAGGGTTTCATGATGGGCTCGCAAAGCCAGTTGATGTTTTTGCCGGAAAAACACACTGACTTTATCTTCGTCGTGTTGGCGGAAGAATTCGGCATGACCGGAGCCTTGGCGCTGCTGGGGCTTTATTGCCTGATGCTGATTTACGGCGTGGTGATATCCATCACCTGCCGCAACCAGTTTGGCCGACTGGTGGGGGTGGGGCTGACCACAACCATCTCGCTTTACATGTTCGTCAACGTCGCCATGGTGATGGGGCTGATCCCCGTGGTGGGCATTCCCTTGCCGCTGGTGTCCTACGGCGGCACAGCCATGCTGACCTTGATGATCGGCGTCGGGTTGTTGCTGTCCGTCTCCGTCCATCGCGAGGTGCGCATCCCGAGATCGGGCCTGAGCGACTGATACCGCCGCGCGGATGAAATGACCCTTCAGCGTCAACCCCGCGAAGGCGGGAATCCACCTTTTCAGCAACGTTTTTCATGAGGTGGCCCCCCGCCTTCGCGGGGGTGACGAAGG
>CALGOL010000497.1 GCA_937960755.1 uncultured Azospirillum sp. | reverse complement strand
GGGGCGCCGACACCAGGAGCGGCGACGCCGGGGCGCCAGACGCAGCCCTTGGGAACGCCGACGGACTTGCAATAAACCACCGCTTCAGCCTGACCAGCCAGCAGCGCGCCGCTCAACGCCAGAACAGCCGCTCCTGTCCATTTCAACGCCGTCATTTCATCGCCCCTTCACATCAAAAACCGGATCATCGGGATTATGCGCCGCCTTGGGCGGCGATCATTACTTTTGCAGGAGCGCCAAGCATTTGCCAGCTTCTTCGGCGGCGACCTTGGCGTCGTCGCGGCTCAGCGTGCCGCCCATCACCAAGGGCCGCGCCGTCGCGCGCAGTTCGTCGGCGATTTTGGAATCCGGCTTCACCCGCGGCGCGGTGGCGCTGTAGAGCGTCTTGCCGTTGGCGGAAAGCCCGTCGGCGCACTTGGCCGCCGACGCCGCGTCAGCCATGGCGGCGCCGCTAAAGGCCAAAGACATCGCGAGGGCGATGACCGAAACTGCTGCTTTCATGTTTCTTGCTCCGACAGTACGACAGGATAAGCAGATATTGCGCCAGACCGCCGCTTCAATGCAATCACATGGATATGTGATGCGTTCGTAAGCTGTAGACGCAAAAAAGCCGGACGCCCGCCAAGGACGCCCGGCTTTTCGCCGAACCGGGGGCGGGCGCCAGATCGCCGGGCGCCCGCCAACCGATTGCTTACTGGTAGTACAGACCGCCGTTGACGTTCAGGGTCGCACCGGTGACGTAGCCGGCGATTTCCGACGCCAGATACGACACGGCGCCGCCGATTTCTTCCGGCGTGCCCAGACGCTTCATCGGCACGGTGTCGATGATGCTCTGACGGATGTCTTCACGGATCGCCAGCACCATTTCAGTGCCGATGTAGCCCGGCGCAATGGCGTTGACGGTGACGCCCTTGGTGGCCAGTTCGGCGGCCAGCGCCTTGGTGAAGCCGATCACGCCGGCCTTGGCGGCCGAGTAGTTGGTCTGACCGGCCTGGCCCTTAACGCCGTTGACCGACGAAATGTTGATGATGCGGCCCCAGCCGCGTTCCGCCATCTTCGCCGACACCTGCTGGGTGACGTTGAACAGGCTGGTGAGGTTGGTGGAGATCACCGCGTCCCACTGGGCCTTTTCCATCTTGGGGAAGAACTTGTCGCGGGTGATGCCGGCGTTGTTGACCAGCACTTCCACCGGACCGCCGAGGTCGGCTTCCAGCTTCGCGACCATCGCCTTGCAGCTTTCGAAGTCGGAAACGTCGCCTTCGGCCTTGTAGAACTTGTAGCCCGCGGCTTCCTGAGCGGCCAGCCAAGCATTGGCCGGCTCGAAATTGGGCAGGCAGTTGGCCGCCACGACGAAGCCGTCCTTGGCCAGAGCCTGGCTAATGGCGGTGCCGAGGCCGCCCATGGCGCCGGTCACAAGCGCGATCTTCTGAGACATCGCTATCGCTCCAATATCTTTTTGGTCTAAGTGCTCGGGGAAACACCCGCGGGGTTAAACGGGGAAGAAGAACCTGCCTTGTCGTCCGGTCTCCGTCGCCGCCGCGCCGGATCGCCGATCCCCCCTAAGGACCGTCCGCCGCAGCGCACACACCATATTACAGGAAAGCGCCGCCGCCAACTGCGCCGCAATATCGCAGGGGCGAAAAATCGACGGCAGAGCAAAAAAAATCGTCGCTCCGCCATCCAATTGTAACGAATTGTGGCTTGATGCCGGTCAATTTGCGCTATTTTTAAACCACTTAACCTGTCTGGGGGCCCAAGCCTTCGGCGCCGGCCGCTTTTCTACGCCGCTGTTCAGGAGATTTTTCGCCATGGGTTGCTGCGACATCGCCGATCCCGCCGACCCCTTCGCTCCGCTGCCGCTCGACGCCGCGCTCGCCCGGTTGGGCGGCGACTACGCTTGCGTCGTCGAAACGGAGTCGGTGGCGTTGAAAGCCGCCGCCGGGCGAATACTGGCGGAAGACGTGGCGGCGCCCTTCGACGCGCCGCCGTCGCCGGTGTCGGCGATGGACGGCTATGGCTTCGTTCACCCCGGCCCCACCGGCGCCGAAGGCCAAACGACCTTCCGCATTATCGGCCGCGTGCCGGCGGGCAGCATGTTCGACGGCGTGGTCGGGCCGGGGGAAGCGGTGCGCATTTTCACCGGCGCGCCGGTTCCCGCCGGGGTCGACACGGTGGTCATGCAGGAAGACTGCTGCGCCGATGGCGACGCCGTCACCGTGCGGGTCACGCCCAAGCCGGGGGCCAACATCCGCCCGGCGGGGGAGGATTTGGCCGCGGGGCGCGTCGGCCTGCGATCCGGCATGCGGCTGCGGGCGCAGGAAATTGGTCTGGCCGCCGCCATGGGCCGCCGCAGCGTGCTGGCGCGCAAGCCGTTGCGCGTCGTGCTGTTCTCCACCGGCGACGAATTGCGCGAGCCGGGGGCGGACAAGCCGGCCTGGGCGATTTACGACACCAACCGCTATGCGGTGGGGGCGCAATTGACGGCGCTGGGCTGCCTTGTCGAGGATTTGGGCATCCTGCCCGACAAGCCGGAAGCGGTGCGCGCCGCCCTGGCCGAGGCCGCGACGCGGGCCGATTTGCTGGTGACCTCCGGCGGGGTGTCGGTGGGAGAGGAAGACCACGTCAAGGGCGTGGTGCAGTCGCTGGGCCGGCTCGACATGTGGCGGCTGGCCATTCGGCCGGGCAAGCCTTTGGCGCTGGGCCGCGTCGGCGACGCGGTGTTTCTGGGCCTTCCCGGCAATCCGGTTTCCGCCATGGTCACGTTCATGCTGATGGGACGGCCGCTGGTCTTGCGTTTGTCGGGGGCGGCCCAACGGGCGCCGGCGCGCACCCTGGCCGTCGCCGGCTTTGCGCTGAAGAAAAAAGCGGGACGACGGGAGTTTCCGCGGGTGCGGCTGGCGGTCGGCGTCGACGGCATTCCGACGTTGGAGAAATTCCCCAATGACAGTTCAGGCGTGCTCACCTCGATGGTGGAGGCGGACGGTCTGGCGGACATTCCGGCGGAGACGACGGAGGTCAAGCCCGGCGACCTGATCGGCTTCCTGCCGTTCACCGGCTTGTACGGTTGACGGCGAAGACGCGGCGTCGCGTCGCCGTCTCGACCGGAACGACTCCATTTGCTTTTTGCATGGCTGTATCGCACATTGGCGCAGCCGCCCGTCGGGCTGCGCCGCGTAGGGGCTTTCAGCTCCCCGGCGTCGTTCCAAGGCGCCGGCTTCGAAGGAGCGCTCTTCCTCGACAGTACAAGAATTAAAGAAACGCAAGATAAGCTAAAAAAAGGGACGCCCCGTAAAATGACGACCATCAGCGCCGAAGCGTACAACGAGCTGCACGCCCGCTCGATCAGCGACCCCGAAGGGTTCTGGGGCGAAGCAGCCAAGGCCGTGACGTGGTTCAAGGAACCGGAACAGGTTCTCGATTTCTCCCAGCCGCCGTTTTACCGCTGGTTCAAGGGCGGCGTGCTCAACACCTGCTACAACGCCGTCGATCGCCACGTCGAAGCCGGCCGTGGCGAACAGACCGCCATCATCTATGATTCGCCCGTCACCGACGTGGTGCGGAAGATCTCCTACGCCGAATTGAAGGACAAGGTGGCCGGTCTGGCCGGCGCTTTGCGCAAGCTGGGCGTGGAGAAGGGCGACCGCGTCATCGTCTACATGCCGATGATTCCGGAAGCGGTGATCGCCATGCTGGCGGTGGCGCGTCTGGGCGCCGTCCATTCGGTGGTGTTCGGCGGCTTCGCCCCCAACGAACTGGCGACCCGCATTAATCACGCCAAGCCGAAGGCGGTCATCACCGCGTCTTGCGGCGTCGAAGGCAAGAAGATTCTGCCCTATAAGCCGCTGTTGGACGAAGCGATTGAAATCTCGTCGCACAAGCCGTCGGCGGTGGTGCTCTACCAGCGCCCGCAGGTTGAAGCGAGCTTGATCGACGGCCGCGACTACGACTGGAACGCGGCGCAAGAAGGCGTTGAGCCGGCGGAATGCGTGCCGGTCGAAGCCACCGACCCGCTGTATATCCTTTACACGTCGGGCACGACGGGCGAGCCGAAGGGCGTGGTGCGCGACAACGGCGGTCACGCGGTGGCGCTGACCTGGACCATGACCAACATCTACAACATGAAGCCGGGCGAGGTGTTCTGGGCCGCGTCGGACGTGGGTTGGGTGGTCGGCCATTCCTACATCTGCTATGGCCCGCTGCTGTTCGGCGCCACCACGGTGGTGTTTGAAGGCAAGCCGGTGGGCACCCCTGATCCCGGCACCTTCTGGCGCGTCATCGAACGGCACAAGATTTCCACCTTGTTCACCGCGCCGACCGCCTTCCGCGCCATCAAGCGCGAAGACCCCAACGCCGAATGGATCAAAAAGTTTGATCTGTCGTCGTTGCGCGCCCTGTTCCTGGCTGGCGAGCGTTCCGACCCCGACACCCTGCATTGGGCGGAAGACAATCTGAACGTCCCGGTCATCGACCATTGGTGGCAGACTGAAACCGGCTGGGCGATTTCCGGCAATCCCTTGGGCTTGCACTTGTTCCCGATCAAGTACGGTTCGGCCACCCGCCCGATGCCGGGTTGGGACGTCAAGGTGCTGCACGCCGATTTGACCGAAGTGCCGCGCGGCGACATCGGCGCCATCTGCGTCAAGCTGCCGCTGCCGCCGGGCGCCTTCCCGACGCTGTATCAGGCGGAAGACCGCTTCTTGAAGTCGTACATGACCGACTATCCGGGCTATTACCAGACCGGCGACGCGGGCTTTGTCGATGAAGACGGCTACGTCTACATCATGGCCCGCACCGACGACATCATCAACGTCGCCGGCCACCGCCTGTCCACCGGCGGCATGGAGGAAGTGCTGGCCTCGCACCCCGACGTGGCGGAATGCGCGGTGATCGGCGTCGCCGACCAACTGAAGGGCCAAGTGCCGCTGGGCTTCTTGTGCCTGAAAGCCGGCGTCAACCGTCCGTACGAAGACATCGTCAAGGAAGTGGTGGCGCTGGTGCGCGAACGCATCGGCCCGGTGGCCGACTTCAAGCGCGCCGTGGTGGTGGAGCGTCTGCCGAAGACCCGGTCGGGCAAGATTCTGCGCGGCACCATGCAGAAGATCGCCGATTCGGAAGATTACAAGATGCCGGCGACCATCGACGATCCGGGCATTCTGCCGGAAATCGCCGAAGCGCTGAAGTCGCTGGGCTATGCTGTGCCGAAGGCGTAAACGGAGCGATTTAACACCCTCTCTCCTTTCAGGGGAGAGGGGCTTTGCTTCGCTTATTGCGATGTGGTTTTGACTTTATCTTCGTCATACCGGCGAAGGCCGGTATCCAGTCTTTTCAGGCGCGTGTCCGAATAGTTCTGGACCCCGGCCTTCGCCGGGGTGACGGAGAAAGGTTAGAAAACGGCCTCCAGGAGGCAACTCAGCCCGCCGACTGGTTCAAGGCGTCGCGCAGCGCGTTCAACTCGCCGCGCAAGCGCGCCAGCCGTTCCGGCGTCCAGCCGCAAGTCTCCAGTATCGTCGCCGGCAGGCAGCGCGCCTGTTCCTGCAACGCCGCGCCTTGCGCGGTCAGCCGCACCCGCAACAGACGCTCGTCGTCCGGATCGCGGGCGCGGGTTATCAGCCCTTGTCCTTCCATCCGCTTTAACAGCGGCGTCAGCGTGCCGCTGTCGAGCCCTAGCTGCTCGCCCAAGTCCTTCAGCGTGCGGTCGTCCTGCTCCCACAACAGCAATAGCGCCAGATATTGCGGATAGGTTAGCCCCATCGTCTCCAACAGCGGTCGATAGACCCGGTTCATCGCCAGACCGGCGGCGTAGAGCGCAAAACAGGCTTGATTGGAAAGCCGCAAGGGGGCGTCGGATTGGGGCATCGGCTTTCACGAACGGGGCGGGATTAGGCGGGGGCGCAAAGACCATCTTCGCGCCCGCCGCAAAGATACCGTTTTACGTCGCCAGAGATCACGCCCGCGCCGTCGTCACCGCGACGTTGCCGCGGATGGCGTGGCTGTAGGGACACACCACATGGGCACGGGCCATCAGGTCTTCGGCCGCCGCCGGCTCCATGCCCGGCAAGTTGACGGTCAGCGCCGCGGTGATGCCGAAGCCGCCGCCATCGTCGCGCGGGCCGATGCCGATTTCCGCCGTCACCGAGACGTCGGCCGGCACGGCGATCTTGTCGCGGTTGCCGACAAACTTCATTGCGCCAAGAAAGCACGCGGCGTAGCCGGCGGCGAACAATTGTTCCGGGTTGGTGGCGCCGCCCGGGCCGCCCAATTCCTTCGGCGGGGCCAGCTTGACCGACAGCAGGCCGTCGTCGGTGGCGGCTTGGCCGTCGCGGCCGCCGGTGGCGGAAGCGCGGGTCGTGTAGAGCACCTTCATCGTCTTTTCTCCCTCGTTTCGGCGCCATTCGCGCCGCCGCCGATATAAATAGCGCGCAATCGAATTGCGCGCAATATATTTTTTGGCGTTTGATGTTTACGGCGGTGAGAAGGGGCGCCAGGGAGGATCGGTTCATTACGAAAGGCGGAGGAGAATCGTTAGAAAATTCCCTGCAAATTTAGACAATAATAGAGGCCGATTTTAGAAGTCGCCGTGAAGCAAAACGCGGCTGCTTTTCGCGCTCGGTTAATATTTTTTCATCATCCATTGTTGATAATAGAAAAAAACATCACCCGCGCGGGCGGGGAAGGGAGGGGGCGATGCCGGCCCTCGACGCCGACCAGAGACGAAAATTAGAAGCCGCCTTGCTGTTGAAAGCGACGGAGGTGGTGGCGCATATGCGCCGTTTCGCCGAAGCGGGTGGCGCCGAGCAGGTGGAGAAAATCGCCGAAGCGCTGGATAAACTGATAAAAACCAAAGAGTTTCCAACCGCGCACTCCCGCGAGTTTCAAGAAGTCTCAAAAGGCGTGCAGCGCTCCGCCTATCAGCTCAGCGTCGATTTGCTGTTGCGTCAGGCGGAGGAAAAGGCTCGCGGCGGCGATGAAAAAGCCCGCAACGAGGTGCTGACCAAAGCCAAGGAGCATTTTTCCAAAGCGCTGCGTTTTGGGGCCGACGCCGAGTTTCGCGCCGGGGTCGAGCGCCGGGTGCAGCAGGTTTTGCTCACCACCAAGGAAGGCGTCGACGACCGCTCCAAAGACGCCGCGCGGCGCAAGCTGGCGCAAACCGCGGCGGCGGAAAATCGCAAGAGCTACGCCGGAATCGAGCGCCGCCGCGCCCGCCGCTATGGCGATCCGGCGCTGGAGGTGACGGTGGACGGGTTGCGCTACGCCACCGTCAATTGGTCGACCCGCGGTCTGCTGCTGGAGCCGTTTCGCCCCGAAGCCGGGCTCTATAAAGGGCAAAAAGTTAAACTCGACTTCGCTTTTCCAGAGATCGGCGCCCATGGCCGGCAGATCGGCAGGATCGTTCGGGTGGACGAGGCCCGCGGCGTCGCGGTGGATTTCGGCGAAATTTCCACCGCAATCTTGGACTTGATGCATCAGATGCGGGCCAACGGCGTGCAACCGGAGACGGAACGATAAATATTTACATAAATCAAAAACTTTTGTTTAATGAATTAGGAAATTCGTATGTAGCCTTCCCCGCTTACCCATCTCGCCCGGGACTTATTTCAGCATGATGAAACTCAGCGTTCTCACGGAAGTCGCCGCCTCGTTCGTGCTGATCGCCGCGCTGGCCGGCGCCGTCGTCGCGCTGCCGGCTTGGCGCCACGGGGATCGCGAAATCGACCGCGCGATTGATGAAAAACTCGCTCAACTTCATGTCAGCTTAAACAACTTGATTGACGGCGAGGCGGAGCGCGCCGCCGCTATGGCGTTGACGGCGGCGTTGCAGCCCTCGGTGCAAAAGGCGTTGGCGACGGGGGACCGGGCGGCCTTGGCGGCGGAATTCACCCCGGTGTTCAGCCAGGGCAAAGCGAAACTCGCCATCGATCAATTGCAGTTTCACACCCCGCCGGCGACCTCCTTCTTGCGCGCCCATCAGCCGGCAAAATTCGGCGACGATTTGTCGTCGTTTCGGCTGACCGTGGTGGAGGCCAACCGTAAATCCGAATTGGTGCAGGGGGTTGAAAGCGGGGTGGCGGGGCTGGGCATTCGCGGCGTCGCCCCGGTGCGGCTCGACGGCAAACACGTCGGAACGG